>JBNGCT010000091.1:0-6012 GCA_049974965.1 Thermovirgaceae bacterium | reverse complement strand
AGCCTGGTCTGCTCTGCCTTCAACCTGAAGCGGATGCACCGATTGTACGTTTCGGCGTGAACGACGAAAGGGGTATACCCTTTTCATCCGGTCTTTTGATACAGCAATGGGTCTGTTTGACGTTTTTCCCACTGCGCCAGGTCTCTTGACTCCAAATTTGCATGTCAGTCCGACAGACTCCTAGATAATTTCCACGAATCCCCCAAAGGACGGAAAAAATACCCTTCCCGAAAGGAATAAACCTATTGCCGGCGAAACTCCTCACGTTCAGAGGTCTTCGCCCCTTCCATCGTGTAGCCGCCTCACTTCATCGATAAAACTGGACACATCGGTGAATTCCCGGTATACCGACGCAAAACGGACGTAGGCAACCTTGTGGAGCTTTCTGAGCTCTTCCATTGCCATACTTCCCACCACCTGGCTGGATATTTCATTCTGTCCGTTTTCATACAGTTTTTCTTCAATCCGGGAAACGGTGCTTTCAATCTGCTCCAGGGGGATGGAGAGCTTTTCACAGGCCCTGGCGAGCCCTTTCAAAAGCTTGTCCCTGTCGAAGGCTTCCCGCTGGCCGCTTTTTTTCACGATCCAGAGCACCTGGGGCTCCTCAAGACGCTCGTACGTGGTAAAGCGGCACTGGCATTGCGGGCATTCCCTCCGTCTTCTGACAACACGGCCTTCGCTGACGGTCCGCGTCTCCAGAACCCGTGTTTCGGGAGCCTTGCATTTTGGGCAGCGCACGGCATTCTCCTTTCATTGCAGAAGTTACCACAGGCGAATTAAATCACTGGCCGAACCCACAGCTGCAAAAAAGGGGCAGTCGCCGGGACCCTGTGTCCCGGCACTGCCCCGATGAGGTGTTTGTGGCATTACATTTCTTTCAACAGACCCACGACGATGCGCTTCACCCGGGATCCATCCGCTTTCCCACCGATTTCGGGCATGAGCTTCCCCATGACTTTCCCGATATCAGAAGGACCTGCGGCGCCGGTATCATCAATGACCTTTCGAGCTTTTGCCGTGATATCTTCATCGCTCATCTCTTCCGGAAGATATCCTTCAATGTATCCGGCTTCTTCAAGCTCCCGGTCCGCCCGGTCCGGTGCTCCGCCGCTCCGGTACTGCTCGGCGGCCTCCCGCCTTTGCTTGATGAGTCTCCTCAGCATGGCGATGATGTCTTGCTCTTCCAGTGGGACGGTACGGCCCTTTTCAGCCTTCAGGTTTTCCAGGGCGGCCTTGATGAGCCGGATATTATCGACAACCGCCCTGTCGCGGCGTTTCATGGCATCGACCAGATCATGCTGGAGACGTTCCTCGAAATCCTCCACCGGCCGTTACCTCCTCTTTCTTTTCCTTGAAGCCGCTTCGCGTTTTCTCTTTTTCTCTTCGCTCGGTTTCTCGTAATGCCTGCGTCTTTTGGCCTCGCGCAGGACGCCTCCCTTGGAAACCTCCCGCTTGAAACGCCTGAGCGCGTCCTCGAGGGATTCATTATCACGGCGTCTCACTTCAGTCATTGAGTCATTCCCCCCCTTCTGCCGCCCGTGCTAGCCCGGGGGCCAGCCTAACAGGCGTCCCGAAAGAAGATGCACGTGAAGGTGCGGTACTGTCTGACCCGCCTTTTCACCGCAGTTTACGACCAGACGGTAGCCTGCCTTCTCCAGGTCGAGCCGCCGTGCGACCTTCGTCGCCTTGTCCAGCAGGCTCGCCCAAACCTTTGGCTCGGCGACCTTCGCCGCCGAAGGGATGTGCTTCTTCGGGATCACCAGAAGATGCGTGGGCGCCTGGGGATGTTTGTCCCGTATGACGACGGTTTCGTCATCGGCTTCTACGATATCCGCCGGAAGTTCGCCGCTTATGATCCGGCAGAATACGCAACCCTCGTTCACAGGCATTCCTCCCCGTTTCATGCAATACCTATTGTAAGAAAGGACGCAGTCAAGCACAACCGCCGTTTCTCGATGTCACCGGCTAGACGGTCGAACTCTCCCGGTCATTGTATATTTCGCTGTCCGTCAGGTCTGTATTGGGTATCCGCCCCTTCCTGACAAGTTCGACCCGGAACATGGCCGAACGGTACCAGTTTCGGCCGGGAGGGTTCTTGACTGGCGCCATTTCCCAGGCCCGCATATCCTCGGCGTAATCCCAATTGACATACTCGTTGAATCCCCTGATCAGATCGGTCAAAACAAATCCCCTTGCCAAAAGGCCTTCCTGCAGGATCTTCCACTTCGCAAAAGAGCTTTCGGCGCTGGTCAATCCGAAATACCCCGCTCCTCCAGGTCCCTTGAGGGAAAGGGCACCACGGCCGATAAAGGCATCGAAGGCGGCAACGGTTTCCGGGGGGTCACAGAAAAATACGTCGAAGGAGTCGATGAGGCTCTCCGGCAACGGCTTTCGCAGGTCATGCTTTGCGGCTTTGAGCGTTTTGATCCCCGCCCGGCTGGCTTCCTCCCTTTCAAATTCGATGAGGCGCTCGTCAATTTCGATGACGGTAACGCTCTTCGGCAATTGCGTAAAGGCAAGGCCCAGCCCCATGAGATCGTCATCCCCCAAAACGAGGATGTCCTTTCCACGGATATCGCCGTGACTGTCTGCAAGGGCTATCCGCGCAAAGGTGGTCTCCGGCGTGACATAAGCCTGGTCAAAAACGCGCAGTGCCGGGGGCCTCTTGCCATGTATGGATTCGAAACGACGCAGCGCTTCGGTGAAGGCGTCCTTTACCACTGTTCTTCCCTTGCAACGCGGACAAAGGTGAGCCACAACCGGCCAGATGCCTGTTTTCTGGAATGCGCGTGCACCCTCGGGTGTCAAAAACACCCCGTCGTTTTGGACCTCGGCAAGCCCCCTTTGTTCAAAAATGCGGAGCGTCGAGGCGACCACCGGAACGGGTTCTTCAGAATACTCGATGATGTGCCAGAAATCCGGTGTTCTCAGAAGAGCTGCGGCAACCCTCTCCACATCGCGGCCGCAGAGAGGGATACCTGTTTCTTTCGATACGTTTTCAGCAATATCCTTCAGTTCCATGGGATACGTGACTCTCCCCTTCGCCCTCGGTTTCCCTGACTCCTCCAGAAAAAGCATTATAGCATACCCGGCCTTCCAGAACGCCTCCACGGCAACCGATGATCTCGGTCTCCGCAATGACTCCGGAATCGGCCCGCCCCTTGCATACGGCCTTGATGAAATGGGGGGTGTACCCTGTAATCGATTCACCGTCATTTCTTTCGACCAAAACCGGGAGGCATTTTGTGATCCACCCGGAGGCGTACTCCTGCAGCCTTTCGGAGGCGAAATCCAGCATTTTTCTCATACGGGCCTTGACACATTCAGAAGAGGGCCTGTCCGGGAATTCAGCAGCGGCTGTTCCTGTTCTTGGAGAAAAGGGGAACGCATGGATCCTCCCGACCCCGGCCGTCTCCAAAACTTCGAGGGTCCGCCTGAAAGCGGCGTCATCCTCTCCCGGGAAACCGACAATGACATCGGTGCTCAGGTGAAGATCATCACCCAGAACATTCCGGATCTTCTTCACAAGGTCGAGGAATTCCCGTGAACTGCATCCCCTTCCCATACGCCTGAGGATCCCGTCATCACCGCTTTGGAGCGGGAGGTGCAGATGCGGGCAAAACTTTTCCGATGCCGCCAGGACTTTCAAAAGGCTTTCCTCCAGGCCGAAGGGTTCAATGGAGCCGAACCGAAGGCGATCGAGCCCTTCTATTTTTCCGATTTCATGCACCAGTTTATCAAGGGGGACCCCTGCACCCCTCCCGTAAAGGGCAAGATGAATCCCCGTCAGGACAACCTCCCTGATACCGCAGGAGACCAGGTGCCTCACCTCCTCCAGCACATCCTCCGGGTCCCTGCTGACCGGTGCGCCGCGTACCGCGGGGATAATGCAATATGTGCAGCCGTGGTCGCAGCCGTCCTGGATCTTTACGAAAGCCCGTTCATGAAACGTCGGATGATCCAGAAGCAGCGGATCCCAGAAGGTGCTTTTGGAAACATCCGTCTTGTCGACCAGAAGCTGCCCCCCCCGCTCGAGCAATTGTTCGAGTACCGCAGGAACCTTGTGTTTCCTTCGATTTCCCACAAGGGCGTCAATTCCGGTTTCCCGGGCCTCCGTTTCATCAAGAAGCTGGGACCAGCATCCGCAAACAACCAGCGGAGCCTCCGGTTCAAGTCTTTTCAACCTTCGTACAAGTTGCCTGCATTTTCGCTCCGCCTCCACCGTCACCATGCAGCTCACCACGACAGCTGCGTCAAAGGGCCCCGCTCCGCAGGGAACCGCGCCCATTTTTGACAGGAAGGACGCAAGAGCCTCCCCTTCGTAGATATTCGACCGACAACCCAGTACATGAAGTCTGATACGTTTCCCGGTCAATATGGAATCAGTTTTGTCTTTCATCGATCCGCTCCCGGTTCATCGAAAGGACACCGAGCCCGACGGCCACCGCCGTCGGGCTCGTCATGATCCTCGTACCAAGGCTGACTGCAGTGAATCCCTTCGCCAACAGGATCTCGCACTCCGAGGGCGTCCAGTCTCCTTCCGGTCCTACGGCAAAAACGGCCCCCCCTGAAGGTTCGCAGTCAACAAGAAGTTTTGCGTCTTTACGCAACATCGCGACGTAGCGGTCCACGGGCAAAGGAAGCGACATTGCCGAACCGGGGGGAATCGGTTTATAAAGAACAGGCTTTTGCGGGACGCAGGCCTGTCTCGTCGATTCCTCGATGATTTTCGTCCATCGCTTCTGCTTGCTTGACCATCGTTTTTCGTCAAGCCGGACAACACTCCGCTCGCAAAGAAGAGGGACGATGTTGTCCGCTCCGCTTTCAGTGGCCATCCTCAGGCTTCGCTCAAAGGCATCCATCTTGAGCAGCGCGAGAAGGAGCCAGAGGTTTTGCCCCGGTCCCGCCGGCAACTCTTTTTCAAGGACGCCGCACAGGAGACCGTTTTCGGCTGCAAGCTTCAAAAGGAACCGTCTGCCGTCAAGGAGACCTTCCACGAGATCTCCTTCCACGCATCTTCTGACATGAACAAGGTGATGGGCCTGGTTCTTATCGAGGACCCACCGGTCAGGCGCCTTTCTCTCAGCTCTTTCCAGCCGCAAGCGTGGCCGCGACACCCCACCAGTCCCCCTTCGAAACTTCATCAAACGGGACCAACTCCGTTCGTCCAAGTGCCCTCAGGAAGTTTTCCTTTTCTTTCAGGCTGAGTCCCGAAAAAATGGCTGTGCCACCTGGTGCAAGAATCCCGGCGATTCCCGGGAGCAGCTCCATGAGCGGGTCGAATACAATATTGGCCGTCAGAAAGTCCACGGGCCCCTGGAAGCCCTTCAGCAGATCTCCTTCCTCGAGGACCACGGTGTTCTCGTCGATGCCGTTAAGCCTGAGGTTCTCCCTGGCTTCCGCCAGGACGGCGGGATCGAGATCCCTGGCATAGACCTTCCCGGCTCCTGTCCTGACCGCCGCCACGGCGAGAATTCCCGATCCGGTTCCGATATCCGCACCCGTGCTGTTTTCGGCAACATGTCTTTCAATAAGCTCGAGGGCGATCTGGGTGCTTTCGTGGTAGCCCGTCCCGAAGGCCGAACCCGGGTAAATCAAAAGGGGCGTCCGTTTCCCCTTGTATCCCTTTTCATGCCACGGAGCCATTACCACCAGGCCTTCGCCTACTTCGAGGGGTGGAAAGGCTTCCTTCCAGGTCTTGTGCCACGAGCGGTTCTCGATCTTCCCCATGTCGACGATGTTCACCGAGGCCCAGGGACCTGTCGTTTCCCGCACCCTTCCCAACCAGTATTCCAGGTCCTTCGTTGAGCGGTAATAGGACTTCAGAACCGATTTTCCCGATGTCTCGATGAATTCTGACCCGATGCTCCCGGACAGTTCCGCGAGCGAAAACAGGGTCTCCTCGCTCCCGTCTTCCATCTCGATCGTTATGTACCACCAATACCCGGTTTCCCGCCCCATCGCAAGCCCCCCGATCGGTCCATAGAACGAAACAGGGAGGCGCGCCTCCCT
>JBNGCT010000090.1:0-6093 GCA_049974965.1 Thermovirgaceae bacterium | reverse complement strand
GACAGGCTGCCCGAACGATTCTTCGAGCCCCTTCCCGACGGCCCCTTCCAGGGAAAAACCATCGGAAGGGACGACTTCGAAGACGCGAAGAGGCGGTTTTTCGGGATCATGGGCTGGGACAGTCGGGGTGTCCCCACGAAAGAAACCTGTCTCAGGCTTGGACTGGAGGGATTCCCGGCGTGACGAAGGTTACATTGGTCCTTCCCAACCTCGAGGGCGGCCAAAAGCGGGAGAGCTTTCTGGAGGTCAAAAAACCCGTCTCTCTGAGGGATCTCCTCGCCAGGGCCGGCCTGGACCCGGAAGATGTGGGCGTCGTGCTGGGGCCGGACGGGCCCGTCCGGTACGATGCAATCGTCCCTCCGCCGGACAGGCTTGAAATACTTCCGCCCCTTGCGGCGGGGTAGGGACTTGTCATGACCTGCGGTAAAAACGATAGGTGACCTTTTGACGAAGCTGCGCCGGGCCCTGCCGGTCCCGTTCCCATTCCTCGAGGTCCTCCCGGCTCCAGAAATCCGTATGGGGGCTCACCAGCGCCTCCAGCTGCAGGTGCCAGGGCTCCTCCACCATGACCACCCGAAGCCCCGGCTCGTCGGTGGTCCCCCAGGAGGAGATCCTGTGCTCGTAGAAGTTCCGGACCTGGCCGTTCTGCCAATAGGTGCGGATGCGTTCGGCCTTCACCTCTCCCACAAGGGCCCACTTTTCAGCCTCGAGCCAGCCGCCTTCGCCCCGTTCCATGAAAACGCCCCTGAAAACGGGGCTCGTCTCGGCATCGGCGCGGATCACGTTGCCAATGGTTCCGGAAAGCAAGGGAATCTGCACGGCGTGCCCCATGGGGGACCTGGTGAAATCGAAGGCTGCCTCGCCCATCCAGCGGGTGGTCTCCCCCGGCGTAAATGAGACCACGACGCCCGTGTAGGCCTCGCGGCCTGAACAGTCCTCATAGAGAAAGCCCACGGAGTTGCCGTTTTCGAAGGTCTTTCCGGCGAAAAGGGAAAACCCCTCCGCTGTCCGCCCCAACGGTTCCGGACGAACGGTCAGTTCGCCGAAGCGGGCCTCGAAGTGCCAGGGCCCATCGTCATGCCGGTAATAAAGGTAGGCCTCGGCCCACCCCGAAGGCCGGTCCACGTCAAAGCCCCAGTCGATATATGTGCCGTGAAGGCCCAGACCCGACCGGTGGGCATAGTCCACGGTGGCGAGGACACCCGAATAGCCGGTGGTGCCCCCGCCCTCAAGGTCGCCCACACCAGGCACCTGGTCAAAGAGGGAGATGGCGTCGGGGTAGGGAAAGCGCAGGTACCGGGCTCTTCCTGCCTTTATGCTCAGGCTCAGGGTACCCTGACGGCCGGTCCTGAAACCGAAGGCCTCCAGGAAAAGCTCATCGGCCCTGGGGGAAAAGCCCCTGAGCGTGTCGCGCTCCCCGTTGGAACGGAAAAGTCCGTGAAGCCGAAGGCCTTTTCCCAGGTCCATGTCAACACCGAGCTGGAGGTTCCTCAGGTCGAAATGGTCCTTCCAGAAATGGGCCCCCACGCTCAGGTGCCACCGGCCGTTCCCGGACCCGATGGAGGGAAAGTGCCACCGGGGGGCTTCATCGGCGGGGCACATGGCGGAGGAGCCCACAAGGACCACCGCTGCCAGGAAAAGGCTTTTCAAAATGGTTCTTACCTGCCCCGTGCGCCGCCTCATGCCCCTGGTTTTCGCCTGATCCTGAAGATATGCCTGATGTAGGTCATGGGGTTTGCCGCCTCGCGGACCATGTCAAGCTTTTTCTTCTCCTCGGGGTCCCTTGATGCCCTCCTGGCGAACTCCGCCAGAAAAGCGGCGAAAAGGGCGATGAAAAAGCCGAGCATGGAGGCCAGCACCACCATGAGTTTCCGCTTCGGCTTGAACCTCTGCTCCGGAGGCTGGGCCTCGTCCACGACCTGTATGACCACGGGGTTGATGGCCTCTTCCAGCCGTGCCGTCTCATAAAGCTTCAGAAGTGTCTCGTAGACGGCCTCGTGGAATTTCCACTCCCGGTATCTTTGAAGGTATTCGAAGGTGGCCGCCGGCATCCCGCCCTCGGGGTTCAGCGGGTCCTGCGTGGAAGACATCTCCTCAAGCTGCTTGAGTTCCCCCTTTAAGGCGTCGATCTCTTTCTGGAGCTTCACCACCTCGGGGTTTTGCGACGTGGCATAGGCCATCAGGGACTTGAGCTGGATCTCTTTCCCGGCGATTCGGGCCCGCAGGTTTATCCTGCTCTGGATGTTGGCCGAAAGCTGGGCCTGCCCCATGTAGACACCCGTTTTTTCCTGGAACTCCCGGAGGTCGGCTTCGGACCGGGACAAAGCGACCCTGGCCCTCTCAAGCTCCTGCTCATAGTAAAATCGCCTTTGTGACGCTTCTGTGACGGACAGGCGCTTCGTCATCGCCTTGAGGCCGTCCACGTAGGCGTTGGCAATCTCCGCCGCCAGGACGGGGTCGGTATAGACCACGCTCACTTCGATCATGCCGTTTTTCGTGGCCTCGGCGGTCATCTCCCCGATGTATTCGGACACCAGGTCCTCCATGGACATGTCCAGGCCAGGCCCGGTCAGTTCACGCCAGTTTTCGGGTGCGAAGAGGTCCAGGACGTAATCCCGCATGCTCCGGCTTTCGAGCATTCCCACGTAGAGGTTCCCTTCTATCTCGGGCATGGCGAAGCGGGCCAGCTCCTGGGCCCCCTGGGGGAGGATCCCCAACACGGAAGGCCTCTGGACGGGGTTCATGATCCGGGCCGCGGCGCGGAACTGGGGCGTCATGACAAGGCTTGCCACGATGGACCCCACGGCAAAGAGCAGGGTGATCCAGAATATCAGGAACTTGTGCGAGGCCAGGACGGACAAAAGGTCAAGCAAAGACAGCTCTTCCTCGTATCCGGTGGCCCCGCGGTACCCGTCGGGACTTTCCGGGTTGGCCCCGCACCGGTCGTTTTCTTTCCGGCTTCTTTCATCCATGAGAGACAGCTCCTAGTCTCCGATCCTGTCTATGCTCAGGGCCGTGACGGCCATCTTGTAGACGATGTCCAGGTAGTCCCTGGTCCGGCGGACTCCCGCGTAGCTCGCCACCTTCTGGGGCACGATGACGGCGTCGCCTGGCTCCACAAGGCTCCAGTCGGCTTCGTCGCCGAATTCCTTCACCCAGGGTGCGGCGCTTCGGAGACTCCGCTTCACCCGCACCGCCGTCCCGTCGGCCTTTAGGATGTAGATCCGGTCGGGGTTGGCGTCCCGGGTGTAGCCGCCGGCCATGCGGATGTAATCGCGCCAGGTCAGTGCCTTGTCGAAGACGAAGGCCGCAGGGTTCAGCACCGACCCGAGGACCTGCACCGTGGATGGGTTGGCGGGGATGTACAGCCTGTCACCATGGTCCAGGGCGATGTCGTAGGCCGTCCCCTTGATCACTTCCGGCGGGGCGATGAGGGTGGTGATCCGCCCCGTGGCTCTGGTCTCCTTCAGTTTCTGCAAAAGCTGACGCTTCTGTTCGGCCTCGGCCTTCAGGATCTGCGCCTCCTCGGAGGTCAGGGCGGCCGACAGCTCATCGGCCCCGACAGCGGCCAGCTCCCGCTCCAGGCGGTTGACCATCTCCCGGATCTGTCCCTCCTGGGCCTCCCTCACACTCTCCCTGGTCAGGATGGCGCCCCTGGGATAGGCCTTGTCGGTAAGGCCCCCGGCTCGCTCCAGCACCGACGACAGCCTCTCCCCGTCCTCGATGGTGTAGATTCCCGGGTAGCGGACTTCGCCCTTGAGCTGCACCTGGCGGTAGAGCTTCCAGTTGGGCACGGCGCGCACGAAGATATAGTCGTTCATCGCCATGAGGATGTTGTGGCCCGGGTCGCCCTCAATGGCCTTTTTGAGGTTCACCCGGATGCGTTCCGTCAGCGGCCCCTCGGGTGTCGCCGTCACGCGGGTGATCTCCGCCTCGGGTGACGCGTAGTACAAGAGCCCCCCGGCCCAGTCAAGCACATCAGCCAGGCGGGTGTCACCGGGCTGGATGGCGAACTCGCCGGGCTTGGCGACGGGACCGGTGATCCTTGCCGTGGCCATTCGCTCGATCACCGAAAAGAGCCTGATGTAATCGCCGTCAACGAGCTTGAGGTTCAGCATGGAATCAGGATGGAGGGCCCTGAGGTCGCCTTCGAAGATGGTGCGGTACTCCCTCTCCATGACCCTCATGACCTGGACGCGGCCGGCATACCCCGTGGCGGTCATGCCTCCGGCCATTTCCAAAAGCTGCTGGAGGCTCGTCCGGCCTTTCAGTTCATAAATGGCGGGTTTTTTCACATTCCCCGTCACAGCCGCCTGGGTCCCGACGGGGGGGATGAAGATGACGTCCTCGGGAAGAAGCCTGATGTCCTTCGTCTTGTCGCCCCGGAGGAGGAAGTCGTACATGTCGAAGCGGGTGGCCACCCTGTCGCCGCGGCGGACCTGGATGTCGCGCATGGTTCCCTGCGGCCCGGGGCCGCCCGCCGCCACCAGGGCGTTCACCAGGGTGGAAAGGGACGAGACCGTGTAGGCGCCGGGCTGCCTGGCATTGCCCACCACGTAGATCTTGATGTCCTTCAGGGCACCCAGGGTGACGCTGAGTTCGTAGTTGGAGTAATAGCGCGACAGTTCCCCGTCGATGGCGCCCTCAAGCTGGTCGTAGGTGAGCCCGGCCACGCGGATGACGCCCACCCTGGGGATGGAGATGGTGCCGTCTCGTGCCACATCCACCGTCCACCGGCCCTCCACCATTCCCCAGACGTCGATCCGGACCTGGTCGCCGGGGCCGATGACGTAGTCGGGCCGCACAGGCACCGTGCCCGAAGGTGCGTAGGTGGACGGCGGGTTGCTGAAAAACTCCATGCCGAAGCGGCGGATATTTGTCAATTGCTCCTCCGGGAGGCTGCCGGTGATGAACCGTTCGAACTCGTTGAGCCCCTGGTCGATGGCCTGTGGTGCCATGGCGCCGGGCCCTTCGCGCTCAAGGGGCTTGAAACCGCCGTCCTCGGGCTGGTCCGGAAAAATGGACGGGATTCCAGGGTCCTCCCCTTCCGGGATGAGTCCCGGACTGACAGAACCCGGACCTTCCGCGTCGGGCGCCGAAGGGATGTCAGGGATCGCTATGCCGGAACCTTCCGCCCCCGGCAGGCCCGGGCCTGTTGATCCCGTCTGGGCGCTCGCCGGAATGGCGAAGAGCAATAATGCAAGCGTGAGGGCAAACAGTCTGCGCAGCATGGTACCTCCTCCAGTTGTCCACAGATTCACTTTGTGGAGAAATTCAAGCAAGGCAATCCCGAAAAATCTCGTTCGAACATACGAAGGTATTTTAGGCAAAGCCCCGGCTTCTTTCAACGATTTAATTTTTAGTTTTTTGTCCCGCTCTCCCCTTCAAAAGGGTAAAGAGCCCTACCCGGCGATGATCTCTGGTCAAAGCGGGATATCGGGGGCACCGGGCACGGTGGCCGGGACCATGGGCGGCCGTCCATGTCGTCGGAGAAAACGCCGGCAGGGCCCAGGAAGTCAAAAAGAGACTTGAGCCGGCGTCAGCTGCGGCCTCCCTCCCATACCCCGCGTGCTTTTCGGGGGGCGGGCAATGTTTCAAGGGGAAGCATTCAGCGCTTTCCCGACAGCTTCCAGGGTTTCGATGATATCCCCGTGGATAACGCCGTCTGCGCGATTGTCGACAGGCGTGGGCGTTTTGTTGATGATGAAAAGTTCCGCTCCGGACCGCCCGGCCAGTGAAGGGTACCAGTTGGCGGGAGAAACCTCGAGGCTCGACCCCAACACGAGGAAGCACCCGCAGGAGGCAGCCAGTTCCTCCGCTTTCTGCAGGGCTTCCTCCGGGAGGTATTCGCCGAAGAGCACCACGCTCGGCCGCAGGGTACCGCCGCAGTCGGGGCAGTCGGTGCGCTCCAGGAGAAGCTCGCTCTCGTGCCTCCTTCGGCACCTCGAGCACCGGACCTCACGGAGGGTTCCATGCAGCTCCCAGACATTCATGGACCCCGCTTCCTGGTGGAGCCGGTCCACGTTCTGGGTGATGATGCCCTTGAGGTAGCCTTCCTGTTCCCACCAGGCCAGGATTTCATGCCCCCTGTTG
>JBNGCT010000089.1:0-6137 GCA_049974965.1 Thermovirgaceae bacterium | reverse complement strand
CCACTGGCCTGGGGGGTTTCCTCCCGCGAGTGGAGCGGTCTCGTCAACGACCCGGACAGACCGATGATGAACAGGGTAATCAGCGGGACCTACCCGCCCGGGTCGACCCACAAGGTGTTGACCCTTTATTCGGCCCTTTCTGAAGGCGGCATTACCGAAAAGACCACGTTCCGGTGCACGGGCGCCTTCCGCCTGGGTGACAGGGTTTTCAGGTGCTGGAAAAGGTCCGGGCATGGCACGGTGGATATTATAGAATCCCTGAAGGATTCCTGTGACGTGTATCTTTACCAGGCAGGCCTCGCCGCGGGCATCGACGCCCTCGTTTCCTGGGGCAGGCGGTTTGGCTTTGGTGCGCCGACGGGCATCGATCTCCCCGGGGAGGTCTCCGGCATCGTGGCGGGCAGGGAGTGGAAGCGCCGGAACATCGGTGAAAAATGGTACCCTGGAGACACTGTAAACTATTCGATCGGCCAGGGGTTTCTCCTGGTGACGCCGATACAGACGGCCGTCATGTACGCGGCTCTGGCGAATGGGGGTACACTGGTACGGCCGCGGCTCGTTGCAGAAAGACCGGAGGAAAATCGACGTCTTGACCTGTCCGGAAAATACCTGGAAATTCTCCGAAAGGGCTTGCGGGAAGTTGTTCGAGACGGCACGGGCAAGCCTGCCGACGGTTTCGGCGTCGAGATTTCGGGCAAGACGGGAACGGCCCAGAATCCCCACGGGGAGGACCATGCCTGGTTCGTGGGATATGCGCCTGCGGATGATCCGAAGTACGTGGCCATCGTTCTTGTGGAAGGCGGAGGAAAGGGAAGCAGCACAGCGGGGCCTCTCGTGGGCAGGATGCTGGCCTACCTCTGTCGCCGGTGAAGTGATCCTGTTTGAGATGAAAAGGTGGTTTTCATGGCTGAAAGGGAACAAGCCGTTTTGAAAGGTGAGAGAGGCTGTTTGCGACTCATTGTACCTGAAGGCGTAGAAGACGGGGATGTCCCGGGTGTGATGCAGAAAACACTGGAAGATGCCGGGAAACTGGTGGAGGGTGCGACGCTGATCCTGGACTTTCAGGGACGGGCTCTTTCCGCCGGACTAGTAATGCAGATCCTTGAATCCGTCCTCCTGCCAGGATCAGTCGCCGTCAGGGAGTGGCGCACCTTTGACGGAAAATCCCAGGATCTGCTCAAAAAGATGGGACTCAGAACCTTCGAAAAAGACCCCAAAGAAAGAAAAGGCCCAGCCGGTTTCCTGAAGAACATTCCCTCGCCGGCTTTGATCCTGCACAGGTCGCTTCGCTCGGGCCAACGGGTGGAGCATGACGGTGATATCATTGTTATCGGCAATGTCAACGAGGGGGCGGAGGTTTACGGGACAGGGTCCATATGCATCTGGGGACGTCTCTGTGGCCTCGCCCATGCAGGGTGCTCAGGCGACGAGACCGTCGCCGTCGTTGCAGGGCATTTTATCGCGAACCAGGTACGGATCGGCGAGAAAATCTGTTACCTTGATGCGAAAGCGTCCTGGTGGGGAAAGCCCGTTCGCATGGTGGTCAAGGGTGATGAAATCGTCGTCGACGAGATCGCCTTTTAATTGAGTGGAAACGTTCAGCAGCAGAAGTCATGAATGCCGGTTGAATAAGACAGTTCCTGGACGGGGGGATCTTGATTGGATACGAGAATAATTGTTGTCACGTCGGGGAAAGGCGGAGTGGGAAAGACCACCGTAACGGCAAACCTTTCCGCCTGCGTCGCCAAGGAAGGATATTCCGTGGTGGCCGTGGACGCAGACATCGGGCTTCGGAACCTGGATGTCGTCATGGGACTTGAAAACCGCATCGTCTACAACCTCGTCGATGTCGTGGAAAACGGATGCCGTCTTCAGCAGGCGCTCGTGAGGGACAAGCGCATTGAGAACCTTTACCTTCTCCCCGCGGCCCAGACCAGGACGAAGGAAGCCGTTTCAGCTGACCAGATGCGTTCCTTGTGCGATTCACTGAGAGGATCCTTCGATTTTGTCTTTGTCGACAGCCCCGCCGGTATCGAGTCGGGATTCCGGAATGCCGCCCTCTGTGCCGACGAAGCCCTGGTTGTCGCCACGCCGGAGGTTTCTTCAGTAAGGGACGCCGACAGGATTATCGGGTTGCTCGAGGCCGACGGAAAGGAGACGATCAACCTGATCGTCAACAGGTTCAGACAGAGCATGGTCAGCAAGGGAAACATGCTGGATGTCACCGACGTGAGCGAGGTCCTCGCGGTCAACCTCATTGGAGTTGTCCCTGAAGACGATTCCGTGGTCATATCCACCAACAAGGGGGAACCCCTTTCCCTCAGCTTCCAGTCTCCCGCCGCAAGAGCCTTCAAGGATATCACCGACCGTCTCCTCGGAAAAGATGTCCCCTTCTCGCTCCCGCAAAACGATGAAGGCCGCGGCTTTTTTGCCGGCCTTCGGAAAATGTTCAGGCTATAGGCATCGGAAGGAGCATGACGATGGGTTTTCTTTCGCGCTTTTTCAAGGTAGGGAATTCGAGGAAAGATGCAAAGGAAAGGCTCCAGGTCGTTCTGATCCATGACAGGGCCGATATTTCCGCGGGAATGATGGAATCCCTCAGGCGGGACATTATTTCCGTCATCAGCAACTATGTGGATATTTCCGAAGAGGGAATCGAGCTGCAGTTGGAAAAGGAAAAGAGCTCCGTCGCCCTTGTGGCGAACATCCCCATCCTCCGGGTGAAACGAACGAAGGGGGATGTCGCGGAAACAAGGGAAAAAGCATCAAAAGGCGAGAGGAAAAAAAGGAGCTCAACCCGGAAAAAATGACAGGAATCAGGGAGCTTTTTCCAAGGGAACTCGGCCGGCTCAGGAATATGGATCTTTTGATCGCGCTGCCGGCGGTCCTCCTTTTTCTTGTCGGCCTGGTGACGATATACAGCGCGACCGCCGGGAAAGGCGGTACCCTTGGAACGCTCGTCTACCGGCAGATCCTTTGGGGCGTCATCGCCTTGATCGTGTTTTTTACCGTTTTCTGCATCGGCCACGAACGTTTTTTCAACTGGTCCGTCGTGTTATACGGGGCGGTCATTGTGGTGCTTTTCCTCGTGTTTGGCGTGGGAACGGTGACGCGGGGAGCCCAGAGCTGGATAGATGTGGGACGTTTTCTCAACATTGGCGCGGTCAACCTGCAGCCCTCGGAAGGAGGCAAGGTTGCGCTGGCCCTGGTTTTCTCCACCTGGCTGTACCGCTACCCGCCGGTCCGGGTGCGGAGGTATCTGGGAAGCCTGGCCCTGGCGGCGGCCGCAGGCGGGTTGGTCATTCTACAGCCGGACCTCGGAACGGCCGTTGTGTACGGGGCGATCACCATTGCCGCGCTTTTTGCCGCCGGTGCCCCGAAAAAATATCTCATCGGCACGGCTCTCGCCGGCCTTCTGGTTCTTCCCCTGGGCTGGGCATTGCTCAAGGAATACCAGAAACTCCGGCTTCTGGTTTTTCTGAACCCCTACCTGGATCCCCTAGGCGCCGGGTACAACGTGATACAGTCCAGAATCGCCGTCGGTGCCGGTGGCTTGTTCGGAAAGGGCTTTCTTCAGGGAACACAGAGCAAGCTGCATTTCCTGCCGGAGCCCCATACCGACTTTGTTTTCAGCGTTTTTGCCGAGGAGTTCGGCTTTTTCGGCGCTGTCGCTGTTGTTGCCCTCTTCGGCCTGCTGCTGTGGAGGATCCTGGGCACGGGCATGCGCTCGAAAGACGTTCGGGCGAAGATCCTTGTCGCGGGCATCACGGGCTGGTTCTGGTTCCAGACGCTCGAATGCATCGCCATGAGCATGGGCCTTGCGCCCGTCACGGGTCTTCCGCTTCCCTTTATTTCCTATGGGGGAAGCGCCCTTGTTTCCGTTGCCGCGGCTTTGGGACTGGTTCAGAGCATTTTCGCTTCGACACGGAAACAATACCGATGAATGGGACCATGGAGGTTCTTTGATGGATATGGATTTTCCCGAACGCTTTGATCCGATGCGGCCCCTGCTGAGCCGTGTCAAGAAACCTTTCCGATATATCGGTTGCGACTGGAAGGGCTCAACGGAGGGCCTCGAGGGCAAAAAGACGACCCTTTGCCTGGCCTTTCCCGACGCCTATGAAGTTGGAATGAGCTACCTGGGGTTCCAGATTCTCCATTCCCTCGCATGCGGGGCTCCAGAAACAGGCGTTGACAGATGCTACTGCCCGTGGCCCGACATGGAGGCGGAACTCAAGAACAACTCCATGCCCCTTTGCGCCCTTGACTCGGGGAAACCGCTGAACGAGTTCCAAGTCGTCGGTTTCACCCTCCAGTACGAACTGACGGTGACGAACATTCTCACCATGCTTGATCTCGGTGGCATCCCCCTCAAAAGCGAGAAGAGGCGCCCTGACACCCCGATAGTCGCCGCAGGCGGCCCGGGGGCCCTGACACCTGAGCCTCTGGCGCCCTTCATTGATGTTTTCTGCCTCGGCGACGGGGAAATCCTCCTGCCGGAATTGCTTGAGATCTGCCGTTCGTGCGGGAACGAACGAAAGGCGGTACTGCAGGAACTGGCGCGTCGGGAAGGTTTTTACGTCCCTTCATTGGCCGCAGGAGGGAAGGGGAAAGCACGCCCCCCGGGACCTTTCCGGAAACGAGTGGTCAAAAACCTGGATGAAGCCTTTGTTCCCGAGACGATGGTTGTCCCGTCTTCGGGCATCGTTCATGACAGGGCGGCTGTGGAACTTTTCCGGGGCTGCACGAGGGGATGCCGGTTCTGCCAGGCGGGAATGATGTACCGGCCCCTGAGGGAACGATCCCCCGAAAAGGTCGTGGAGGTGGCCCGCAAGCTTGTTGACAACACGGGCTGGGAGGAACTCGGCCTGGTTTCCCTGGCTTCCTGCGATTACTCCGGTCTCGAAAAGGTTATCGCCGAGCTGGAACCTTTTCTCGAAGAACGGAAGGTGAACCTGAGCCTCCCCAGCCTGAGGATGGACGGGTTCTCCGTGGGACTCGCGAGACGGCTCAGGTCCATGGGGCGCGGAGGCCTGACCTTTGCCCCCGAAGCGGGCACGCAGAGATTGCGGAACGTGATCAACAAGGGAGTATCCGATGAGGACATCGAACGGACCTTTGACGAGGTCTTTCGGCAGGGCTGGGACCGTATAAAACTGTACTTCATGATGGGCCTTCCGACAGAGCGTGAAGAGGACCTCAAGGGCATCATCGAAACGGGGCGCCTGGCCAAGCACATCGCAAAGAAGTCCGGGAAAAGGGCGAAGGTCTCACTCTCCGTGGCGGGTTTCGTCCCCAAGGCCCACACACCCTTCCAATGGGAGCCTCAAGATGAGAGACGAAAATTGTACCAAAAAGGCGCATCCCTGAAGCGGGAAGCGAAAGGCAACGGAATCAGGCTGAACTATCATGACCCGGACCAGTCCTTTCTTGAAGCGGCCATCGCCCTTGGCGGAAGGGAAGTATCCCGGGCCATCGAAAAGGCGTGGAGCAAAGGGGCCCGCTTCGACGGCTGGACCGAGTGTTTCGACATCGGCATCTGGGAGTCGGCGTTCGAGGAATGCGGTCTCAATCCTCAAAGCTGGGTCAACCGACCCCGCTTTCCGGAAACAGGGCTCCCCTGGGATCATATCGACGTCGGGGTCTCAAGGGAATTCTTCTTTCGGGAGCGGGAACTGGCACTGAAAGAAGCCGTGACCGATGATTGCCGATGGGGGGAATGCCACGCATGCGGCTGGGATGACAGGGGATGCCCGATTTTGGGGAGGCATGATCGATGATCCGTTGCAGGTTTCTTTACGAAAAGCGCGGACGCCTGTGTTATGTTCCTCATGTGGAGATGCCGCCCCTTTTGTGCCGGGTGTTCCGGAGAGCCGGCCTTCGCATCTCGCGGACGGGATCGCTTGTCCCGAAGGACCGGATAAGCCTTGGCCCCCCGCTTCCGATGGGAGTGGCCGGCCTTTCGGAACCGGCGGAAATATGGCTCGACGAAAGGGAGGTGCCAGGGCCGAACAGGCTCCTTCCCTTTTCGCACGAAGGCCTGTCCTTCATCACCGTGAAGGCCGTGTCTGAAGGACCGAGCCTCAGCAAGCTTTGCAAGGACGGCAGATACCGTGTGTACCTGCAGGATGAAAGCC
>JBNGCT010000088.1:0-6422 GCA_049974965.1 Thermovirgaceae bacterium | reverse complement strand
CTTCCGTTCTCGGTGCCGGGCAGCTTGGTGAAGCTCCTTTCAAGGCACCCATGGAAAACGCAAAGCTTTTCGCCAACCTCTACCGCCAGTACACCTATTTCATTATGCGCAAAGACTACGCCGAGGCAAACGGAATCACCACCCTGGGGGACATCGTCGAGAAGAAACTCCCCATCCGGATGGCCACCCTCAAGCCCGGGACATCCTCGGAGTTCGTCATTTCCTCCATATTCAGCAAAGGGTTCGGAGTAACCTGGGAGGACATCAAGGAATGGGGCGGCTCGGTAGAATACGCTTCCTACAGTGATGGCGCGAACCTCCTGGCCGACAACCACATCGACATGTTCACCTTTGCCGTCGGTCGTGCAGCCTCGATCGTCATGAAGATCGAGTCCCAGACGGACGTCGTCATTCTTCCCGTGGACGAAAAGGCCCGCGAGGCCATGAAAAAGTCGCTTGGAACCACGACCTTCAACATCGACAAAAACGTCTACAAGTCCGTCACGGGCGACGTTCCCGTCGTGGGTGACTATACCTGCATCATCATCAGGGGGGACCTTCCCGACGACCTTGCATACACTATGGCGAAATCCCTCTGGGAACACAAAACCGATATCGCCAAATCAATCAAGGACGTGGGGGAACTGAACCCCGCGGAAGCGATTTCAGAAGGTGTTATGGCCCATCCGGGAGCCGTGAATTTCTGGGAGGAAGCACAATAGACTGATCCTTTTTCCGAAAAATGCAGCATGCGGCAGGGGGGAACTCCCCCCTGCCTTCCAAACCGGGGAGGCACGCCATGCGAACGCTCACAGGAAAAACACAAATATGTATGTACGTTTACATCATCCTTATGGGGCTATTCCACTTGTATACGGCAGTTTTCGGCACCTATGAAGCCTATCTCCAGAGGATGATCCACCTCACTTGGGTCCTCCCCTTGGCGTTCATTCTTTACCCGGCAACAAAAAAATCGCCCATGGAACGGCCCACCTGGCTCGACTTGGCCCTGGCGGCGGTTTCGGTGATTCCGGGTTTTTACGGCATTGTAAACTACGGGGAAATCGTGACCCGCATATGTCAGGTGGACCCCATCACAACGACACAACTCTGGTTAGGCATTATCCTCACAATCATCCTTCTCGAAGCCACCAGGCGCGTCGTGGGCATCCCGCTGGCTTTGATTGCGGCCTTTTTCGCGGGCTACATGTATTTCGGCACTCACCTTCCAGGCATTCTCAAGGGGCTCCAGTTCACCCTTCCGGAGATAGTCGAGGAAATCTATCTTACAGGGGAGGGGATATTCTCCATACCCCTCGGTGTCTCGGCCACCTTCGTCATCATCTTCCTTATTTTCGGAGGATTCCTTGAAAAGAGCGGGATTGGAGAATACTTTATGGAATTTGCCCAGGCCTTTGCGGGGACCACTCCGGGCGGCCCGGCAAAGATAGCCGTCATCAGCTCATGCCTGTTCGGCTCAATCTCGGGATCCGCAGTGGCCAACGTCTACGGGACGGGAACCTTCACAATCCCGCTTATGAAACGCCTGGGCTATCAGCCTTATTTTGCCGGCGCTGTCGAAGCCGTGGCGAGTTCCGGGGGACAAATCATGCCCCCCATCATGGGGGCCGGGGCCTTTATCATGGCTTCGCTGCTGGGAATCCAGTTCCGGGTGGTTATCATCGCGGCCGCTTTTCCGGCACTTCTTTACTACGGGGCCGTGTTCCTCATGGTTCACCTCAGAGCCGTCAAGGTCGGAATCAGAGGGCTGAAACCCGAGGAACTGCCATCCAAGCGTTACGTCTTGCGACACGCCTACAAGCTGATCCCCATTGTCGGGCTCCTCTGGATGCTTTTGACGGGCTATACCCCGATGCTGGCGGCCGTGATAGGTATCGGGATGGCCTGGGTCGTATCCCTTTTCGACCCAAAGCACCGCATGGGCCCCCGTGAAATCCTCGACGCCATTTACAGCGGCGCCTCGAACATCACCGTCGTGGCCATTGCCTGTGCGGCCGCCGGAATTATCGTGGGTTCCGTCTCTCTGACGGGTATCGGCTTCAAGTTCGTCGGTCTCGTCTTCTCGCTCGCCAGGGACATCCCTTTCCTGGCATTGATTCTCATCATGCTCGTTTCCCTGTTGTTGGGAATGGGGTTACCTACAACGGCGGCCTACATCCTCGCAGCGGCCCTCGGTGTTCCCGCCCTGACGAAACTCGGCTTCAATCCCTTGGGGGCCCACCTCTTTGTCTTCTACTTCGCCATAATATCAGCCATCACACCGCCGGTTGCCCTTGCAGCCTACGCCGCAAGTTCCGTGGCCGGTGCCCATCCAAACCAGACGGGATTCCAGGCCATGCGTCTGGGCATACTGGCCTTCATCGTCCCCTATGCTTTTTCCTACGACCAAGGACTGATCCTCCAAGGGAGCACCACGGCGAATCTGGCCGCCATCGCTGGAGGCATCACTGCCGCACTCTCCCTGGGTTTTGCCATGGAAGGGTTTATGGCGGGGCCACTCAAGCCTTACCAGAGGGCAGCTTTTCTGGCGGCAGGCCTCTGCGCATTTACCCCTGTCCTTTACATCAAGCTGCCTGCCATCGCCGCCACGCTGCTTCTGATCATGATTCTCTCAAAAAAGCGCGGTGCGCCCCCTACCGGCGGAGACATCACCTGAGGGCAAAACGTGGAAGGCCTCACTTCCGAATTTCCGGCGTGAGACCTTCCACATTTTTTCTCCAGCGCCGTCGGCGTGAATCCCATTTTTAGACGCTTCAACAGCTCTTCACGAAATGGTTGGATTGCCTCCTTATTCAACGCCACAAGCTGGATACACCTGGATAACCTTCTACTCAGCCAGTTTCATCAACGTCCCAAGCAGCAGGTTGCAGCCCTTTCCCAGATCCTCGTAACACGTGTCCTCTTCAGGCACATGGCTTCTGCCGCCGATGCTCGGCACGAAAATCATCCCCACCCGGGTCACCGTCGCCAGAAGGCACGAGTCGTGCCCTGCACCGCTGTTCATCCGCATGAAGGGAATTCCGCGTTCATTGGCGGTGGTTTCGATGAGGCCTGTTACTTCCGGCGACAGGAAAACCGCTTTGGAACCGCCCAGAAGCCTCATGTCCGAAACAACACCGTGGCTTTTTGACTCGTCCCGGAGCGTTTTTCGAACGGCTTGCACAAAGCCCTCGAGGCTCGGCTCGTCTGCATCGCGGGCATCCAGCGTGAACCGGACTTTGCCGGGAATGACGTTCGAGACGTTCGGTTCGCAGAAGATGCGCCCCACCGTTCCAACGGTGGTGCCCGA
Source organism: Thermovirgaceae bacterium (assembly GCA_049974965.1). Classification (GTDB taxonomy): domain Bacteria; phylum Synergistota; class Synergistia; order Synergistales; family Thermovirgaceae; genus UBA1876. The sequence goes on along the minus strand of JBNGCT010000088.1, from coordinate 3,112 downwards.
GGGCGTTTCCCTGGCGAGATCCCAAATTTTCGCAATGATCTTGGCCGCTGCCGCCATCGGGTCCTTCCTCAGGTTCATCGGCGTGGCCCCGGCGTGGTTCGGCACCCCCGATATCTCCGTCTCAAAAAGCCGGAGGGCGGCGATGGCCTCAACGATGCCCACGGGAAGTCCCCGTGAGTCCAGCACCAAGCTTTGTTCAATGTGAAGCTCCAGCATCGCCTTGACATCTTCCGGCCGAAGAACCTCGAGCGGAAGGTTGTCGGGTTCGTACCCGGCGTTTTTCGCCGCTTCGTACATGGAACACCCGTCGGGGTTTTTGAATTTTTTCAGGTCTTCCGGGCCGTGGCGGCCGACCATTGCCTTGCTCCCCGCAAGAGGCAGGCTGAAATTGGACCCCTCCTCCTCCGAGAAGACGACCAGTTCAACGGGGTGTTTCAACCTGACGTCGTTTTCGACGATGGTTCGTATCGCCTCCAGGGCACCGACCGTCCCGGCGAGGCCATCAAATTTTCCCCCGTGCAACACCGTGTCGATGTGTGACCCCGTCATGACCGACGGTGCGGCGGGATTCTCCCCTTCGCGCCGTGCACGGATGTTGCCGACTCCGTCCACCGTCACCGACAGACCCAGTTTCGAACACTCTTCAAGCAGGTATTCCCGTGCCAGGGCATCTTCCCTTGAATAGGAAAACCTCGTGTACCCGCATCCCGGTGTTGCGTTGAATTCGCAGATTCTCTCGATATCCCGCCTGATCCTGCCAATATTGACGGTGAGCAAAGCAAGCACCCCTTTTCGCCGGACTGTCATCTGACTATAGCAAAACAACGGGCAGAAGGCTTTCCGCTTGAAGAAACCCGGGGCGCACCCTATGATTTGATCTGCAGGCGCCATGATATCCGAAAGGGAGATGACAGGATGTTCGGGAAAAACCTCTCAGAAAAGATCGCTTTCGAAGATTTTGACAAGGTCGATATCCGGGCGGGGAAGATCATCGAGGTAGAGGACTTCCCCCGGGCGCAAAAACCATCGTACCGGGTCAAAATCGACTTCGGGAGCGAAATCGGCGTAAAAAACTCGAGCCTCCAGGCGAAAAGGGACTACACCAGGGAGGACATGCTCGGCCGGTACGTGATCTGCGTGGTCAATTTCGAGCCAAAGAACATCGCCGGCTTTATGTCCGAGGTCCTGGTCCTCGGTGTGCCCCACGAAGACGGAGGGCTTTCCCTTCTTGAACCGGGCCGCAGGCCTGTGCCGCTCGGAGCCCGCGCGTACTGAAATATTCCGTGTCTCACCGTATGGTTTTTTTAGCGGACTGCGCCTCTTTCCGCCGTTTGCATTCTGAAGCGACGGTAAGCACTTTCTCGGGGGCCATGGTCGTGAAGGCCAACTCCCGGATGGCGCCTTCCTTCAGTTTCAAAATCACCCGTGGCAGCCCGGCGCTGTAGATGATCCGCCAGGTACCGTCGGGAAGTGTTTTCATCCTGATTCCGTAAAGGTTTCCGGCACCGTCACGTTCCCGGACAGAATCCATGCCGGACACGTCCTCCCAGTCGGCCTGGAAATTGAAAAGGCCGAAACGGACGACGATATCACTAAAGGTGATGCGGATCGAGAGGGTCGAAAAATTGACGAGGAGGAAGAAAAAGAGCACCATCAGAAAGACCAGCGTCGACCGCACGGCCGCCGTCTGCGGGCTCGAGGGTTCTACCGACGCCGCCAGCACCCCGGACCCGACGGCTGCGAGTGAGCAAAAGGCAAAAGGAACCCGCGCAAAGACCCGTTCCCTGTAGATGACCTTTTTCGTCAACCCCGCAAGCTCCAGTTCGTCGGTCCTAACGTGAAGCCTCTCTTTCGCCTCCTGCTTTGCGTCGCGTTTCTTTTCAGCTTTTTCGCGCGTTTCCCTTTTTTCAGCAGCGCCGCCTTGCCCGGGTTCCTGCTGTGCCGCAGCTTTCCGCCGCGCGATCCAGGGACCCAAGACAGGACCTCCAGGGAAAAGACCGAAAGACATTCGTTATCACCCCGCACCTTCCGGGATCCATCGCTCTTTCCATCTATTACGATACACCCTCGGGTGATGAATCGAAAGAGACATAGTTGCATATGCAACTAAAATGATCTATACTCTTCAACCTGAAAAGAGAACGAAAGGACAACCGATCTGGAGGTGTCTTGACTGAAGACAAACAGGGAACACATGCTTGCCAACGATTCCGTCGGGCGGCTGATCTGGAAACTTTCCTTCCCCGCCATGGTGGGCATGTTCGTCAACGGTCTCTATAACCTGGTGGATACCATATACATCGGTCACGGCGTGGGCTCTATGGGGATCGCAGGCCTCTCCGTGGCCTTCCCGGTGCAGATGATAATCGGAGGCACGGGCGCCATGCTGGGCATCGGCACGGCCTCCCTCATCTCCCGGAGCCTGGGGGCCAAAGACTACGAACGCGCCCGCTGGGCCCTCGGGAACAACCTCCTGGCCATCCTGACGGCAGGGGCCCTTTTCATGGCGGCCGGCACGGTCTTTCTCGTACCCGTCCTCAGGGCCTTCGGCGCCACCGACGCCATCATTCCCTATGCTTCGGAGTACATGAGTGTCATCTTCCTGGGGAGCCCGCTGATACTGGGGACCATGTCACTGAACAACGTGATCCGATCCGAAGGGGCCGCCAAAACGGCCATGTGGAGCATGCTCATCGGCGCCCTGACGAACATCGTCCTGGACCCCGTCTTTATCTTCGCCCTCGGCATGGGCATACGCGGGGCCGCCGTGGCGACTTTGCTCTCACGAGTGGCCGCCCTGATATGGATCGCGCGGTTCTTCCGATCGGGACACAGCCTGGTGAACATCAGCCTCCCGGACATGAAACCCCGGTTCCGGGTGCTTCGGGAAATCTTTACCGTCGGCTTTCCCGCACTGCTGCACCACGCCTCGTCCAGCTTCGTCTTCGGGCTCATCAACCAGCTGGCAGCCTTCTACGGCGGTAACATCGCCGTGGCCGTCTTCGGCGTGAACAACAGGATCATCATCTTCTCGGCCATGCCCGTTATCGGCATCGCCCAGGGCATGCAGCCCATCGTGGGGTACAACTACGGGGCAAGACAGTATCACCGG
>JBNGCT010000087.1:0-6484 GCA_049974965.1 Thermovirgaceae bacterium | reverse complement strand
GCCCGATAATTATCGGGCGGGCTTCTTTCTTCCGTTTTGCCTGTGGTGATATCTAATTCGTGGGCGCTTCCCTGACAGGTTCTCCATCCCGGTCGATGTAGAGGCGACCGAAGCCCGTCAGCGCCGCGAAGAGCATGACGGAAATCAAGGTGCGTTATCGTGTTACCGTTATTCTGGTATCCTCCCTGACTTTTCTTCGGTGTCTCCATGTCACGTTCCTTTTCTGGAGACATCGTCCCACCTCCTTTATTTTTCCCCATGGGGACTACTCCGGAAGGAATGAAGTTCGCCCGGAGACGCCCTATGGATTGTGAACAATAAGGGGTGGCCAATCACAGATTTCCAACCGGAAGGGCAATTGTGCCCGGGGTAAAGGGGAATCGTTTGCAAGGGGTTTTGCCTGGAAGGTTTCAAAACTGTTGCGGCCGATCGATGTCAGAAAGATTTGTAAACTTTTTTCTTGGCAAGTTTCCTTATAATGGTATCAAGAATGGGAATGACCGACAAGGCGAAAGAGGCGTCGGTCGTTTCCCGGGATTTTCCCTACAGGAGGAATTATGGCAGAGAGAAAATTTTATCCGTGGCAGCTCAATGCTTTCGACAGCCTTCGAGGCGAGGATGGTGTTCTTGCGGCTCCAACAGGATCTGGGAAGACCTGGGTCGCCTACTTGTGGGCTGGGCTTTTGGACCTTGACGGGACGGCGATTCCTCCTGGCCGACGGCGGATCATTTTCACGGCGCCGATCAAGGCCCTGAGCAACGAACGTTACCTTGACCTCAGAAAGATGGGTTTTGATGTCGGTATCGAGACGGGGGATTTCAAGAAAAACGAAGACGCACAGATCATTTGCTGCACCCAGGAGATCTACACCCTCAAGTACGCGGGAAGGTCGAACCTCTCGGTCATCGTCGACGAGTTCCACTACATCTTCGGTGACCCCGAGCGGGCAAGGGCGTATATCGAAGGGCTCAGGGACACCCATCCGGACTCCCGACTGCTGGTCATGTCGGCGACCTTCGGGGGAACCCGTGACGTCGGGAGGTACCTCTCCCGGATTGCCGGCCGGGATTTTCAGGTTTACGAAGGCACGGAACGCGTGACCGATCTCGTTTTCCTGCCTCGAAAACCTTTCAGGCTGGAGGGGATTCATGATGCGCTGGTCTTTTTGTTCTCCCAGAAGGGCGCCGTCGATCTTGCCTACAAGATCGCCCGAAAGAGAAAAAGACGGGGCAGGGCATTCAGGAAACGGCTGTATGACCTTGGGGACATCCTTGATGTCCCCAAGGTGCACATGCCGCTTTTGCGCGGAGTGGGTGTTTATCACGGCGGCATGCTCCCCAAGGAGAAGCTGCTCGTAGAGGCGGCCTTCAGGGAGAGGATCCTCGATGTTGTTGTCGGGACCAACGCCCTGGCGCTCGGAGTGAACCTTCCCGCGGAATATGCTGTTTTTGCACAGCTCGTCAGGTACCACGACAGGGAGCCGATCTCGAAGAATGATTTTCTCCAGATGGCGGGGCGTGCAGGGAGGAAAGGACTTTTCGATACGGGCTACGTGACCTGGCTCAAGGATTCCCCATACGAACAGCGCAAGGCGGACACGGGTGCCATTTTCAAAAAGCTGGTCAAGGCGTCTCCGGAAAAGGCTTGTGTGAACCTCCAGCCCGATTACGGAAAACTCCTCAAAAAACAGCGGACCATTTCCGACGAAGCCGAGTTCATAGCGGAATATTCACTCCCGCCCATGGAAGTGTCTCTTGTCAAATTGGAATTGTATCAGGGGCTCAAGTATATTGAACGGTCCGTGAAGGCGATGGTCCCGTCGGGAGAACGGGAGCGCTTCAAATCGGTGCTTGCGGATATCTGGTATGGAGAGATGGAGATCGGCGAGAACCTCGAAATGGCACAGCTCTTTTACTGGGACGGCAAGGCGGATGCCCTGACGGCGGCGCAGGTCATCAACCTCTTCGAAAAAATTTATCTGAAAGCGCTCCTCAAGGTGAAGCGTTTTGCCCATCATCTCCCCGACGGATATGAAATCGTCGGCATGCAGTATCTTGACCGCACCGTCGAGGAAATCGATGGGACCATTTACGGCTTCGAGGAAAAGATCAGGGAAATAGAATGGAGTGAGGGCCGGATTCGCGAATCCCAATATAGATCAAGCGGCGACGGGAGCCGAACGCCGCTTGGGAGAGACTCTGAAGGCGAGCGGGCTTAGGTGTCGTTCCGTCCCGCCGAGGCTGTACGAACACCCCAGAACTCCAGGTCAAGCCTTCCGGAGTATGCACGGAAACCTTCTCCGGGATCTTTCATCTTGACGTACAGTTCCGGAATACCGTCCTTCGGGATTGCAATGATCCAGGTCGCGACTGTCCTGGACTTTTTCGAGTCGCTTCCGGTCCGGAAAATGCTGTCGTCGGCACCGGCGCTTCGATCCTCGCTGAAGGCGACGAAATCTTCTATCGTCAATTGTCCCTGCCGCGCCGAGAGAAGGTTCGTTATCCTGTCGTAACGGGTTTTGCTGCTTTTGGAGGCCCGGTCGTTGAACCACCGGAGTTCCGGGGAAACGTAATGGTTGGTCTGGGCGATAAAACCGTTGTCAATAACCCTGACGGCCGTCTTGCCGTCGGGCGCCCCTTCAAAAACGGCGACTTTTTCGGCGTCGGCTACCATGTAATAGGAAGAACGCAGGAAACGGTCCTTCTGCGCGAGGACCTCGTCAACGGTTGCAAAAGAGGTGAGTATTTCATGGGATGAAACGGAATCTCCGCCGTCAGCGCTTCGATCGCTTTTAGGGATGACCGAGGCGGTAGCCGTGACGACGGCCAGACCTTTTTCGTTCACCCCGGCCTTCAGCCCCTGGCTGTCTCCCCCAAAGGCGAAAAGACCCACGTAGGAGTAGCCTTCGCGAGGCCTGACCTGCCTCAGTGCATGGCTCTGACCTGGTTTCCAGTCCCTGTTTTTGGCCAGGATGGTGTCTCCTGCCGTTGTCCCCGAGCCGGTAGCTGCCCACAATGTGCAGGCTTCCGCCGGCCCGGCCCCGATGAGGAAAACAAAAAGAAGGATGGCCGAAAGGATTTTTTTGGCTCCGACTCCCGGTTTTCTGCTGACTGATGTCATGACTCTGACGCTCCTGTTTTTCGAAACGGGACGCGTCCGGGTCTTTGTCAAGCCTGCCGCCTCTGGAATCTTTTGGGGAATCCTCCTGGATGGCGTGAAAAGAGCCTCCGGGAATCTTCCCGAAGGCGAAAAGAACGGTGCCTTCGGCAGCTCGGCGGTCGTTGCCCCTTGAGGCTTTAGACCCGTAGCTTTGCGTCATCGCCTTTCGACGATTTTGCCGTTTCGGGCATATTTTTTTTCGAAGGTGCGCGGAAGCCATGGAACAAAAAACGCCTTCCGGATTTTCATCCGAAAGACGCCTTAAAAAATACTTCCACCTTCGGCGGCCCCGCGGTCATGGCCTTTTAAGGCTTTAGACCCGTGGCTTTGCGCCATCGCCTTTCGGCGATTTTGCCCTTTCGGATGGTTCTACTCTTATTCATACTGCGAAATATACATAACTTAGACTCAAAATCCTACCATACCTTTTGTTTTTGTCAAGATAACTTTTTGTTATCAATATTCAGCTCTTCCCCTGGTATTGTCTGTACATGGGAAGGCCTTTGTAGCTATACTCCAGACATGATCTAAAATACTTCAAGTCGTGGAGGCACCATCATGGAGCATTTCCGGACAAAAAAGACGCTGGTCCGTTCCGGGATTATCCTGGTTTCTCTTCTGGTCCTGCTTGGTGTTTCAGGCGGAGTCTCCTTGGCCTTTACGCCCGCCGGGTGGTTCAGGACAGTGGATCTTGATGTGAACCTGACCCGGGAGGAAAAGGAAAGTCTTCTGGATTACGCCTTTTCGAAGCTGTCTTCAGGGGATGTCCTTGAAAGGTCCCTGAAGGACTTTCCTGCGGATGACGCGAGGCGTGTTCTTTTCCTCAGTTCGAGCAACGGGGAAAGCCCGGCTGTGATCGGCATTGGAGAAGGGAAGGGTTATCGGAAAGCCCTTGATGCGGCGATTGCCGCGCTGACCGAAAAACCTGAAAGGCCTCTATGGGTCAAGATCGACGTCCTCGATGCGATACAGCTCAGATGCAATGAACCTTTGACCGAACCCGTGGCAATACAAACCGGCATAGAGGGATTTGCCTTTCGGGAGTGTCCAGCCTGTACATTCTTCGCCGAAATAGTGGTAACGAAGGGAATAATCGGCGACAACGGGTTTTTGAGTGGGGAAACCTTCGTCAGGGAGGGCGGGCCCCGGGCGCGGGAATTCTTCCGCCAACTGCTTGATGCCCAAGCTGCGGACCGCATGGATTTCAGAACCACATCCTTTATAAAGGACGAAAACGGTTTTCGTGAGGTTTCACGCGGCAGACAGGACGGAGATTTGTCCGCTCGGGATTTGATGGGCCTTTCAAAACGTGCGGCCCGGTACCTCTCGGGAATGGTGAAGCCATCGGGCCGGTTTGTATATCGATATGACCCCCTTGAAGACAGAAAACTGGGAGGATATAACATCCTGCGGCATGCCGGAACGCTCTATTCCATGCTCGAATACCACCGGGTTGCCGATGAGAGTGAAGTTTTTGAATCGGCCCGGCGTGCTTTAGTGTATCTTCTCGATCATATCCATACGATAGAGCGCGACGGTGTCACCATGGCCTGTGTCGTGGAAGACGGCGAGGTCAAGCTCGGCGGAAACGGACTGGGGGCCCTTGCCATTGCCATGTACATAGAAGTCACCGGAGAGAGAGAGTATCTCCCCGTCCTGCAGAAACTGTGTGAGTGGATGATCCACGTCCAGGACCGGTCCGGACGTTTCCTTGTCCACAAGGAGGATTTTCCAGACGGACCTGTTTCAGAATTCCGGTCATCCTATTACCCTGGTGAGGCCATTTTCGGCCTGATGAGGACCTTTGAGATCGATGGTGATACAAGGTGGCTGGAAGCCGCCGATGCGGCGGCGAGATACCTGATAACCGTTCGTGACAGGGGGCTCCGTGCTGTTCAGCTGCCCCATGACCATTGGCTTCTCTATGGATTGAATGAGTTGTACAGGCAGAAAGAGGATCCTCTGTTTGCAAACCATGCCTTCCGGATAGCCGGAGCCATTATGGGTGCGCAAAACCGCAACCTGGCGGCGGCCGAATGGAACGGCGGGTTCGGTTTTCATCCACGCTCCACGCCGGCCGCGACGAGAATGGAAGGTTTGGGGGCAGCCTACAGGATTGCCCTTGCAGCCGGGAACCGAAAACAGCAGGAAGCCCTCATTGAGTCACTCCAGCTGGGCAATGCATTCCTGCTCCGAACGGTGATAGACCCCTCATGGGCCATGTACATGAAAAATCCTGCCAGGGCCGTGGGCGGGGTGCGTAAAAGCCTGGACGATTTTGAAGTCCGCATCGATTATGTGCAACACAGCCTTTCTGCTTTCCTTTCCATGGCGGCAATCCTCGAGAAATAGGGCGTTTGTCGTATGCTGAAGCTCCTCTGTACGGAGGAAAATTATCAGCGAAAAGCTCAAGAAGACCAGCTATTTTAAAGACACCCTCGAAAGGGTGTCTTTAAAATTATTTCAGGTATTGACAAATCAGCATGGCAGGAGTAGGCTTTGAGATAACAAGTAAAGAGACACCTCTATACTAAAAACAATAACAAGTCGAGAAACTCAAAAAAGAGAAAAAAACGGGGATTCCATAGACGAGAGGTGAGAAAGATGAAAATTCGCAGATTTTTCGGGACTGCAATTCTGATTTACGTAGCCGTCACAAGGCTGGTAACGCCCAGTTACATGGCCTATGCTTTCCAGGACGTCGAACCCCTTGTAGTCCCAGGGATAGTCGCCGATGGAAACGAGTACGTTTGCAACTGGGACCTGGTGACTCCCGAAGAAGCCGAGAATAATATAGAATTTTTGATGAATCTCGGGGTTTGCAAGGTGGTTGGACTTGCAGGTGACGACGATGATGATGACGACGATGACGATGACGGGAACGGCGGCCCTGCAGGTGACGATGACGATGACGGGAACGGCGGCCCTGCAGGTGATGACGACGACGATGGTGACGACGACGATGATGATGACGACGATGACGATGACGGGAACGGCGGCCCTGCAGGTGATGACGACGACGATGATGACGGCGACGATGACGACGGGAACGGCGGCCCTGCAGGTGATGACGACGATGATGATGACGGGAACGGCGGCCCTGTAGGTGACGACGATGATGACGACGGGAACGGCGGCCCTGCAGGCGACGACGATGATGACGACGACGATGAAAGCGGCGGCGGCAATAACGGTAACGGGGGCAGCAATTCTGGTCTTGGGGATGGGACGAACCCCGGACAGGGATCCAGCAACAACAACGCCGGTGGAACTCCCGGCGGGGACGGGACGAACAACCCCGGAGGCGATACTGGGAGCCCGGGA
>JBNGCT010000086.1:0-6639 GCA_049974965.1 Thermovirgaceae bacterium | reverse complement strand
CAATGAATGCAGGGAATCGGAACCCCTTCCTCCTCGTCCCACTGCAGGGCGGCGATGGTACAGGCCTTCACGCAGGCACCGCAGGATTTGCACAGCGTCCTGTCGAGCCTGACACCTCCTCCGGGGGCGACCGTCAGGGCCCCCGTCGGACAGGCGGCGGCACAGTCGGGGTCTTCACACCGCATGCAGACACGGATGGAGAAGATCCCTTCCGTTCCGGCATAGGGCCGGACCCGCATGGCCGACTTGCCAGTCCCGCCAAGGTTTTTCAGCCGCCTGCTGCAGGCATACATGCAACTCAGGCAACCCAGGCACCTGTCCCTGTTGATGACCTGAAGCACCTTGACTCCCATGGTATCCCTCCCCTGCCGGATCCTTTCGCCTTTCGTTTCTTTCAGTATAACCGCGGAACGATTTTCTCGTGCGCCGCGATGAGGAACGTCCTCCCCTCCGTTTCCATGCCTTATAATGAAAAACAGAAGGGGGGCAAAAGGGAATGTCGAAATTTCGCAAGTCCTTCCTTCTGATCATCACGGTCATGTCCATCCTTCTCATCTCGTCTTTCACGCAAGTCTTTGCCGCGGAATTCATTGCAGATCTCTACCAGAAACAGACAGGCAGCATCTCGAGCGGACGCGTCTTCGTCAAGGGGAACCTGATGCGAAAAGAAGTGCTGCATGCCGGGCTCGTCACAATCACCCTTTTCGATCTCGAGAGGGGAACGGCCTGGATCCTGAACGCCGGGGCCCGGACCTACGCGGAGGTTCCCTCTGAACTCGAGGAACACCCTGTCCTCCTGGCGGAAAAATGGGAGGCCCTGGGAGAAGTCAGGAAGGTCGGGACGGGCGGATACGAGGGATACCGGTGCGACATCCTGCGTTACGAACAAAAGAAGACTCCCGACGGCCCTCTGGTGCAGTGGATCGCCGGGGACCTCGGTTTCCCCGTACGGACCGAGCTGCCCGAAAAGCTCTACCTTCTGCAGTACAAGAATATCGAAGAGCGTCCCGTCCCGGCGGCCGCCTTCTCTGTCCCCCCGGGTTACCGCAAGGTCGCGGCACCGGGGCGATAAAGGGGAATATTCAAATACGCCTTCAAAGGAAGTGGTGTCGTGTCCCTGCTCGATCGCGCCAGGCATTACTATGAAGAATGTGACATGAATTGCGCCGAAACGATCTTCGCTGCGGCGGACGATGAATACGCTCTTCTTGACGGAAAGGAAGCCCGAAAATTGATGGCCGGTTTCGGTGGCGGAGCGGGGATCGAACATCTGTGCGGCGCCCTTTCAGGTGCCGTTGCCGCCATCGGCGCTGCCCTGACGGAGGATCGGGCTCACAGGAGCCCCAGGGTCAAAGAAACCTGCAGGGAGTTTCTGACCCGCTGGGAATCATCACGGGGGCCGCTGCTCTGCGCCCGAATCAAGGAACGATACCGGGAAGAAGACGAAAACTGTCTGAATGTGGTCATGATGGCAGCCGAATTGCTCGAGGAGGTCCTCGGCGAGTCGATACAGGACACAAAATCTCCCGAAGGCCTCTGAAATACTGCCCCGGCCCGAAAAACACCGGGTCCGGGGGCGTTTTTGTCAGGACACGTCCTCTTCGAGGGCGGCCTCCACTGCGGCCATGCAATGAAGCTTCATGGTGTCAAAAATGGGAACTTCCGTATGTTTCTGCTGCACCAGCAGCGGAATTTCCGTACAGCCCAGGACAACCCCCTGGGCGCCGTTTTCGGAGAGCTTCGCGATGATCTCCAGGAAGCGGTCCCTGGACTCAGGAAGAATCTCCCCGAAGGTCAGTTCCTCGTTAATGACATGATTGATGAACCGCCGGTCCTCCTCGTCGGGGATGATGGCATCGATCGCGTGCATTACCTTGAGGCGGTCCCTGTAGAAATCCTCTTCCATGGTGAATTTCGTCCCTAAAAGCCCCACGGTTTGAAAACCCTTTTCCCGTATCGCCGCGGCAGCCGTGTCAACGATGTGCAACAGGGGAATCCCGACGGTGCCGTCGGCCGCCTCGGCAACCTTGTGAATCGTGTTGGAGCAGATCAGAAGCAGCTGGGCCCCCGCCCTTTCCAGAATATCCGCGGCATCGGACACCTTTTCCCCGATGCTCGCCCACTCGCCGGTATTCATGTGGTGGTCGAATTCCTGGAAATCGAAGCTCCACAGGATCATTTTCGCCGAGTGAGTCCCGCCGAGCTTTCGCGAAACCAGTTCGTTGATGATCCGGTAGTACTCCACGGTGGATTCCCAGGTCAGGCCGCCGATCAGACCAATGGTCTTCATCTTTCGTCACCGCCTTTTTAAGATTTCTTGTCCGTACTCCATCCTGTAACATCTTGCCCTTTTTTGAGGATCGCCCGTGCCGCAACAATGCCGCTCGCAGACGCCTGTATGACCCCGCGCGTCACCCCCGCGCCGTCACCGCAGGCGTAAAGCCCCGGCAGAACCGTCTGGAGGTCTCCGTCCAGGGCGAGCTTGAGACTGTAGAACTTGACTTCAACTCCATACAGAAGGGTATGTTTCCCGTTGATCCCGGGGATGATGGAATCCAGGGCCTGGATCATCTCCAGGATGTCCACCAGGTGCCTGTAGGGAAGGGCAAAGGAAATGTCGCCGGGCTCGGCCGTCTTCAGTGTCGGAGCCACGAGACCCCTCTCTATGCGTCCCGGCGTGGAACGCCTCCCGTGCTTGAGGTCCCCCAGTCGCTGGACGAGAACACCTCCCGAAAGCATGTTCGCCAGCCGGGCAATATGGCTGCCGTAACCATTGGGATCCTTGAAGGGTTCCGTGAACTCCGTGGAGACCAGGACCGCGAAATTGGTGTTTTCCGTTTTCCTGTTGCCGTCCTTGTTGCTGTGGCCGTTGACGGTCATAATGTCATGGCTGGCGACGTATTCCGTGGTCACCTCGCCGTGGGGGCACATGCAGAAGGTCCGGACTCTGTCGTCGAAAGTCGGCGTATCAAGGATCGCCTTGACTTCGTAGAACTGGTCCGTCACCGTCTCGGCCCAGCCGGCGGGGATCTCCACCCTGACACCGATATCCACGGGAAGCGATTCAATCTCCAGACCCAGGTCCTTCACGGTCCGCTCCATCCAGAAGGCTCCTTCCCTTCCGGGGGCGAGGATCACCCTGGGAGCTGAAAGGGTCCGGCCGTCATCGAGAAGGACTCCCGCAACGGCGTCGCCGGAGGTCAAAACCTTTTCAACGGTCCTGTTCATGACGACATCGCACTGTCCGGAGATTTCTTCGTACATTCTCGAGAGGATATCCCGCGATCGGTCGGTCCCCATGTGTCGAATCGTCGCCGGTATCAGGCGCAATCCCGCCCCACTGGCCCTTATGGCTAGATCCCTTGCGAACTCCTGATCCGGCTCGAAGACCTCAGGGCTCGCCCCATGCTCGACGTAGAGTCTGTCCACTTCAGCGATCAAATCCAGCAGCCGCTGTCTGCTGACATACCGATCGAGGTTCCCGCCGAATTCCGGGGTGAGCGTCAGTTTGCCGTCGCTGTAGGCCCCGGCTCCGCCCCACCCGCACATGACGTTGCACGGGTTGCAGTGAAGGCAGTGGTCGACTTTGCCTTCCTTCAAGGGACACCGGCGGTTTTCTATGGGTTTCCCCTTGTCGACAACGGCGACGCGGAGTCCTCCCTGTATGAGTTCCCGCGCTGCAAAAAGGCCTGCGGGCCCTGTTCCGACGATAACAACATCGTATCCAGATCTCACCATGCTCTCTCCTTTTGGGGCAGATTTCATCCTTATTATACCTTTCCGCCGGCGGCCGGGCGCCCCCGGGGAGTTAACGGGAGTCTCGGGGAGTCTTTTCAAGCTATCCCGAGAACCGCCCCGGAAAATCCGGTACATACTGCGCTGAGCTCCACTTAGCGGGGATTGCCCCGCTTCTCGCCATTTGTAAGCTCCGGCTCTAACCTTTAGGGTTTTTACCAGCTTCGGGTCACGAATCAGGAGTGATCCAAAGCACAAAACCTGGAGGTGTACATACGAAATGAGTGGCTTATTCGGCTTATGGGGTGAAAATGACGAGGTAACCTTTCATACCATGATGGAGGACCTGCGACACAGGGGACCCGATGCGGCGGGAAGCGTGACGGGCGATAATTTCAGCGTCGGTCACTGCAGGCTCGCCGTCATGGACCCCGAAAAGGGCGATCGTCCCTTTTACAGCGAGGACGGGAACCTGTCAATCGTTTCGGATGCACGGATCTACAACTCGCCTGCCCTTCGCGACGACCTCTCGAAGCGCCATGCGTTTCAAACGGCAAACGACAGTGAAGTGGTCCTGCATCTGTACGAGGAACTTGGGTCAAAAGCCGTGGAACAGCTCGACGGCATGTTCGCCCTTTGCATCACCGACGGGGATTTCCTCTTCCTCGCCCGGGACCCCCTTGGAATCAAGCCCCTCTACTACGGCAAGGACGCAAAGGGGGTTCTCCACTTTTCCTCGGAAATCCAGAGCTTTCCCCACAACGTCAGCGAGATCAGGGAATTCCCCACAGGAACCTGGTACCACTCGGAACACGGGTTTTCCAGCTATTACGAGATTCCGGAGGTCCAACCCCAACCGGATGCAGATGAGGAAGCCATCGTCAGGGATATCAGGGCAACCCTCGAAAAATCGGTGGAAAAACACCTGATGAGCGACGTTCCCGTAGGCGTCTTCCTTTCCGGCGGGCTCGACAGCAGCATCATCGCGGCCCTGACGGCAAAGCGCCTTTCCCCCCTGCACTCTTTTACGACGGGAACACCCGGCAGCCCTGACCTCAAGGCCGCGAAACAGATGTCCGAGCACCTTGGCACGGTCCACCACGTTTACGAACTCATAGAAGAAGACATCGCCGACCATCTGCCCATGATCATTTCGAGACTCGAATCCTTCGACCAGGACCTCGTGAGGACCTCGGTGCCCTGCTATTTCACATCCATGCTGGCCGCACGCCATGTCAAGGTGATACTCACCGGTGAAGGCGCTGATGAGCTCTTCGCGGGGTATACCTACTACAAGGATATCGACAGGCCCGAAATCCTGGCCCGTGAACTGCGGGCCTCTCTTGAAGGGCTTCACAACGTGGGGCTGCAGCGTATCGACCGAATGACCCATTCCCATTCTCTGGAAGGCAGGTCTCCTTTCCTCGACAGCGGAATGATCGCTTTAGGCCAGCGCATTCCGCCCCGGCTGAAACTCAAAGGCGACCCGCCCATGGAAAAATGGATTCTCCGGAAAGCCTTCGAGGAGGAACTCCCCGAAGGGATTACGTGGCGGAAGAAGGAGCAGTTCGATGAAGGCAGCGGCGTCATCGGCCTTCTCAAAAACATCGCGGACAAGGCTTTCCCGGGGGACTCCTGGAAAGAGTTCCGGGACGCCAGGCCCCGGGTTCAGTTGCGGTCCGCCGAAGAATGCTTCTACTACAGCATTTTTGAAAAAGTCTTCGAGCAGCCTGAAACGGTGGCCGACATGGTCGCCCGATGGAGCAAACGAACATTGCCGGTATAGGCACAGGCAGGATGCTTTCTCTATTTACGTAAGCGGAACGGTTACTCGGTAGAGCGAATGATATGTTATAATATTAAGCTGGCAGGAGTACTCCTGCCGGCTTCTTTTGCCTTCTGCCGCTCCGCTCGAGGCGTAACGGCATGCATACGACAACGCGTGACAGGATATCCCTGGCGCTTCCGTTTCTACCTCTAATCACAAAATTTCCGCCACTCAATCCCGGGCTTCGCAGACATACCTGCAGGAAGTGCCAGTTTATTTTTTGTCTTTCAAGACAGGGAAAAGCCTGTTGTGCGAAAAAACCGGCGATCCAGGCTGTCTAGTATTTCGAAACCAAGGGAGGCGATACCCATCGAGAACATCATGCTTTTCCTCAAGTATTACAACGACCGAATCCTCTTGGAGTTCCTGCAGCACCTCAAGATCATCGCCATCAGCATCCCCGTTTCCATCCTCGTCAGCGTGCCCATCGGCATCTACATCTCGTCCCGGCCGCGCATCGCGAAGATTGTGATCTACATCGCCGGCATCCTGATGACCATACCCAGCCTGGCCCTCTTCGGGATCATGGTCGTCGCCTTTGCCCCGTGGGGCATGGGGCTCGGATTGGTCCCGGCCGTCACGGCCATCACCGTCTATTCCCTTCTGCCCATCACGCGGAACACCTATGCGGCACTGAACAGCGTCTCGGAAGGAGTGCTCGAGGCTGCCAAGGGAATGGGCCTGTCGAAGCGTCAGACCTTGTGGAAGATCAAGATTCCCCTTTCCATTCCGGTAGTCATGGCCGGTGTACGGACATCGGTGGTTCTGGGCGTAAGCGTCGCCACCTTCGCAACGCTGGTCGGAGCCGGGGGACTGGGCTTTTTCATCTTTTCCGGCATCAGCAGGGCCAACTTTGCCATGGTCCTCGTCGGGGCCATCCTCGTCTCGGCCCTCGGAATCGGCGTCAACTGGTTTTTCATGCGGCTTGAAATCTGGCTGACCCCGCGCGGGCTCAGAGTGGACAGGGAGTGACAAAGAGACCATGATTGAATTCAAGAACATCACCAAACGTTTCGGCGAAAAAACGGCCGTCAACAACCTGACAATGACCCTCGAAAAGGGCACGATCACCATGT
>JBNGCT010000085.1:0-6688 GCA_049974965.1 Thermovirgaceae bacterium | reverse complement strand
GAGCAGGCCTCACCTGCTTGTTGGGATCGAAACGGAAGATGGGGTTTGCGGGTACGGCGAGGCATCTCCGTCTGCAGCCTTCATGGGTGAGACGGCCTACACGGCCATGGACCTTATCGAACGGGACATCAAGGCCGCACTTCCGGGTATTTCTGTCCATGACCGGGTCAGCATTCATCGGCGGCTTGACAGGATGGTCCACGGAAACGGCGGGGCGAAGTCGGCCATTGATCTTGCCGTTCATGACGCAGCGGGGAAGGCACTCGGTCTTCCCGTTTGCCGTCTGATCGGAGGGCGCCTCAGGGACAAGGTCCCCCAGGCCTGGGTCCTCGGCATACAGACGGTGGAGAATGGGCTTGAGGAAGCGAAGTCAATGCTGGGGCGGGGATACAAGGCCATCAAGGTGAAAGTCGGTGCCGACGCCGACCGGGAAATCGAACTCCTCCGTCTTCTTCGCTCGGAACTCGGCTACGGTTTCAAGCTCCGCGTCGACGCCAACCAGGGCTTCTCGGTCCGCGAGGCGTTCCGGTTTCTTGATGCCGTTCGGGAACTTGATCTCGAGTGCGTGGAGCAGCCCGTTCCCAGGTGGGACATCCGGGGCCTCAGGGAGGTCCGGGAACGGGGCGGCGTGGCCGTCATGGCGGACGAAAGCTGTTCCAGCCTGCCTGATGCCATCCGCATCATAGAGGCCGGTGCGGCGGACATCCTGAATATCAAGGTTCCCAAGGTGGGGGGGCTCTACCGGGCCTGCCAGATTGCTGCGGTCGCCGAGGCGGCGGGCCTGTCAGCCGTGGCGGGAAGCAACATTGAAGCGGGGCTTGGTTCCCTGGCGAATATTCACTTCGCCGCAAGCCAGGCGTGCATGGTTCACGACAATGACCAGATCGCCGTTCCCCTTTATGAAGAAGACCTCATAGACAGCGAGATCCCCCTTGAGGACGGCGCCGTGCCCGTGCCGGAAAAGCCGGGCCTGGGAGTCACCCTGAAGGGGCACTACCTTGAAAAACTGCAGCAGCCGGGCTGCTGACAATTCGAGAAGGAAAGAAGGGGTATTCATGAAGTTGCGAAATGGATTCAAGACGATCCTGCTTCTGGCGGCAATGGCCATCGTCATTTTCGTCCCTGCAGCTGTGGCGAACCCCGTCGTCCTGACCTATGCCGAGTCGGGCCCGCCCGCTGGCCTTGGCGGGGCCTTTGTGAACATCATGAAGGAAGAGGTCGAAAAAGCCACGGGCGGAGAGGTGACCATCGAAGTGTACTGGCAGGGCTCGCTCCTGAAGGGCAAGGAAATTCTCAACGGGGTGAAAAACGGGATGGTGGACATGGGCTACGTCCTTCCCGCTTACTACCCGAAGCAGCTTTTTGTCCACAACGCCTTCACCCTTTTTCCCCAGGGGCCGACGGAATTCGGGAATATTGTCTCCGCCATCACCCGGTGCGCCGACGCCTTGCCTGAATTCGGCCGTGAACTGGAGGAGTGGAATCAACGGGTTCTCTACATGCGGTTCATGCTCCCAATGGCGCTTGCGGCAACGAAGCCGGTAGAGGGGATTTCCGATTTCAAGGGCATGAAGATCCGGGCCTCCAGTGCCGCCTATCTGAAAGCCCTGCAGAGCGCCGGTGTGAATCCCGTATCCGTTCCCTGGGGTGACTGCTACATGGCTCTCCAGACCGGTACCATCGAAGGGGTCTTTACGAACTACGATGGCATTCACGCAACAAAGCTCTACGAGCCCGCCAAGCATATCTTCACCGCAAGGGAGCTTTGGGTGCCCATGCCCATTTTCGTTACCATCAACAACAATACCTGGTCCAGGTTTTCCGATGAGGTGAAATCGCAGCTGCTGGCCGCACAGGAGCCCATCATGGAGCGCTTCGCCGAACTTTATCGCAGCGAATGGGAGCAGATTGTCGCCGGGCAAAAGGCCGCGGGCTGCACGATCGTCCCGGCTTCACGGGAAGACATCGACGCCTTCGCGGGCCTGCCCGCCTGGCAAACCCTCAGGGCGGAATGGAAATCCGATGCCGCCGATGCAGGCATAGAGGACCCCGAGAGGTTCCTGGAGACAATGAGGTCCATAATCTCCGAAGAGATCGACAAGGAAACAACCCGGTAGGGCTTTTTGCCGCCGAAAGGGGCATATATTTATGATCCCGCGCCTTGTGCACAGAATCAACGATGCTTTGGCCGAACTCAGCGGTTGGCTCGTCACGGTCATCATGACGCTTTTGGCCTTCGATATCCTTTCACGGCTTTTCGACCGCTCCGTCCAGGGTGTCAGCGAACTCGCCGTTTTCGCCCTGGTAGCGACGGTGTACCTCGGGCTTTCCTCATGCGAGGAGCAGGACAGCCACCTGAGGGTCGAATTTTTCATCAACCGCATGAAAGGCCGCGCCAGGAAGATCTCTGACGCTTTCGATCTTTCCGTCGCAGTTGTTTTTATCGGCGTGGCGCTCTATGCCTCATGGACGAACGCCCTCTTTTCCCTTGAGACGGGAGAGTCGGTTCCCGGTACCATACCCCTTCCCGTCTACCCCGTGAAATTCGTGATCGCCGCCGGGCTCTTGTTCTATCTCGTTCAGCTCGTGGTCAACCTGGTGACGGTGCTGAAGAGGGGGAAAGCCTGATGGAACCGGTCAGCATAGGGCTTTTGGGCATCCTGGCGCTCCTTCTTTTGCTCGCCAAGGGCGTCCACATCGCCGTGGACTTCTTCGTGGTGGGCTTCATCGGCATCGCGGCGCTGGTGGGCTTTGAAAGCGCCATGAGTTTTCTCGGGCAGACGCTGTACTACACCATCGCCACACCCACATTCTGTGCCCTGCCGCTTTTTATCCTGATGGGGGCTTTCGCCGCCAAGGGCTCTTTCGCGGAGAAGGCCTATGAAGGCATCCACGATCTGACGCGCAACCTCCCGGGATCGCTGGCCATCGCAAGCTGCTTCGGCTGTGCCGCTTTCGGGGCCGTATCGGGATCTTCCCTGGCGACGGCCGCGCTTTTCGGGAAAATAGTTCTGCCGGAAATGATGCGGTATCGTTACGACAAACCCTTCGCCATGGGTTGTATCGCCGCCGCAGGGGGGTTTGCGGCCATGATCCCCCCAAGCGCCGGTTTTATCGTCTACGCCATCTTCACGGACCAGTCCATTGGCAAGCTCTTCATGGCCGGTGTCCTGCCGGGCATCCTGACGGCCGTCGCCTTTTCCGTTCTCATCGTAATCAGGGTCCTCAGGAAACCGTCCCTTGCCCCCAGGACCATTGAAGGAAACGATGCAAAGGATGTCCAGCCGCCGAAATGGGTCTCTGTCAGAAAAATGTGGTCAATAGCCCTCATCGCCGCATTGGTGCTGGGCGGCATCTACTCCGGGCTTTTCACGCCCACCGAGGCGGGGGCCGTGGGGGCGCTGGCGGCCCTTGCCCTCGGTTTTCAGCAGGGGAAGATCCGCTCTCTGGGAATCATCCGCAAAGCCATGAGGGATTCCGCACAGACCACGTCGATGATCTTCATCATCATGGTGGGGGCGTTGTTTTTCGGCCGGTTTCTCGCCCTGACCCGGGTTCCGACCTGGGCTTCCATGCTCATAGCCGGCTCGGACGTGCCGAGGATCGCCGTTTTGGGCGGGATCCT
Source organism: Thermovirgaceae bacterium (assembly GCA_049974965.1). Lineage (GTDB taxonomy): Bacteria > Synergistota > Synergistia > Synergistales > Thermovirgaceae > UBA1876. Next base: position 3,063 of record JBNGCT010000085.1, on the reverse strand, counting down.
CCTGGTGTGGTTCCTCCTGGGAATGATCGTCATCCCGACGGGGATCATGGCACTCACGCTGCCCATATTTTTCCCCATAATCCTCAATCTCGGCTATGACCCCATATGGTTCGGCGTCATCATCATGAAACTCGGCGAGATCGCGGCCATAACACCGCCCGTCGGCCTCAATGTCTATGCCCTCAAGGGGGTGGCCGGAAAGGGGACGACCCTGGAAGAGGTCTTTCAGGGAGTCTGGCCCTTCGTGGTCTGCGAGTTCGCCGTGCTCGCGATCCTCATTGCCTTTCCGCAAATCTCCCTCTGGCTTCCCGGGATGATGGGGAAGTGACCGTCATGAACGGCACCGCGGAATTTCTCGAAAAAGCCCGCCAAATCAAAGAAAGGATCGTCGCCTGGAGACGGGAGATTCATGCATATCCCGAGCTCGCCTACGAAGAGCACCGCACGGCCGGCCTTGTTGCAGATGTTCTCAGGCGGCTCGGCCTCGAGGTCGCCGAAGGCATTGCCGGAACAGGCGTGGCGGCCCGGCTCCGGGGTTCGAATCCGGGGCCCTCAAGAGGCTTGAGGGCCGACATGGACGCTCTCCCGATTCAGGAAGAAACGGGGCTCCCTTTCAGCTCGAAAAATGAAGGCATCATGCATGCCTGCTGCCACGACGGCCATGTAGCCATGCTTCTCGGCGCGGCATCGATCCTGGCCGGAATGACAGACCGCCTGGAAGGTGAGGTCATCTTCGTGTTCCAGCCCGCCGAAGAGGGAGGCGCAGGGGCGCATGCCATGATCGAGTCGGGGCTTTTGGACCGGTTTCCCATGAATGCCCTTTTCGGCCACCACATCATGCCCCTCGTGGTTCCGGCGGGTACGGTCATGACGCGGAAAGGGCTCTTCACCGCAAACAGCGACCGCTTCGACATGGTCGTCCAGGGTCACGGGGGTCACGCCTCGATGCCGCACCTCACGCTGGATCCTGTCGTTTCCATGGGCGCTTTGATCGGGGCGATCAACACCATAACGAGCCGAAACACCGACCCCTTCACAGCGGCGGTGGTCTCCATAGGTGAGGCTTCCGCCGGAAGTTCTTACAACGCCATCCCCGACAAGGCCGTCCTGCGCGGCTCCGTGCGGACCACCGACGAAAAAACCCGGGACCTCATCAGCCGTCGGCTTTTTGAAGTCGCCGAAGGCGTCGGAAAGGCACATTCTGTCGAAATCGACTGCCGGTATCGCCGGGGCTATCCGGGCCTGTTCAACGATCCCGACCTGACCGGCCGGACATTGGAACTGGCAAAAAGGTATTGGGGCGAGAAGGGGGTCATCGAAAAGGAAACACCTTTCATGGGTTCCGAGGACTTCGCCTTTTTTGCGAAGGAGGTTCCCGCCTGCTTTTTCATGATCGGCGTCGAGGGAACCGCGGGTGTCCACCATCCTGCCATGACCTTTGACGAATCCGTTCTTCTCAAAGGTGCCGCCTGGGAGGCGTTTCTGGCTGCCGAATACCGGTGAAAGGCGGTTCGGGACTCAGGAAGTCGCGGAATCCGGAAAATCAAAAAGACGGCGGGAAACCGCCGTCCCTTTGATTTTTTGTTGATGGTTTCGAAAATTCTACGCGAAGACCTCGCGGATTACCTTGAGGGCCTGGTCGATCTCTTCCTTCGTGATCACCAGGGGCGGGGCGAAGCGGATGATCCAGTCGTGGGTCTCCTTGCAGAGGAGCCCCTTCTCCTTGAGCGCCGTGGTGTACTTTCGGGCCTTCCCGGCGGATTCCTTCATGACCACACCGATCAGAAGCCCCTTCCCGCGGACCTTTTCGATCTTGGGCGAGTTGATGGCCCTGATGCCGTCCATGAAGTACTGTCCCAGCTCGGCGGCACGCTCCGCGAGGTTTTCCTCCACGAGGACGTCGATGGCCGCCGTGCCTACGGCGCAGGCCAGCGGGTTGCCGCCGAAGGTGGATCCGTGGCTTCCGGGTTCGAAAACGCCAAGGATGTCTTTGTCCGCGGCGATGGCCGATACGGGCATGATGCCGCCGCCCAGGGCCTTCCCCATGATGATGATGTCGGGATCGACGTCTTCGTGCTGGAAGGCGAAGGTCTTGCCGGTACGGCAGAAGCCCGTCTGGATTTCGTCCATGGCGAGCAGGATGTTGTTCTCTCTCGCGATCTTCTCGAGTCCCTTCAGGAAGCCGTCGCTGGGGACGACCACTCCGGCCTCGCCCTGGATGGGTTCCACCAGGATGCCCACGGTGTTTTTGGTTACGGCCTTCTCGACTGCGTCGAGGTCGTCATAGGGAACAACCTTGAAGCCGGGAGTGTAAGGCCCGTAATAGTCGTGGGCGACGGGGTCGACGGAAAAAGACACGATGGTGATGGTGCGGCCGTGGAAGTTCTCCTCGAAGACGATGATCTCCGCCTTGTCGTTTTCCACGCCTTTTTTCAGATAGCCCCACTTGCGCATGGTCTTGAGGGCCGTTTCGACGGCTTCCGCTCCCGTGTTCATGGGAAGGACCATCTCCTTGCCAGTGAAGCCGGCGAGCTTTCTGGCGAACCGGGGCCACTGGTCGTTGAAAAAGGCCCGGGACGTCAGGGTGAGCACATCGGCCTGGTCCTTCATGGCCTTGACGATTTTGGGGTGCCGGTGCCCCTGGTTCACGGCCGAATAGGCCGACAGCATGTCCATGTAGCGGCGGCCTTCGGGGTCTTCCACCCAGATGCCTTCGGCCTTCGAGATGACCACTTCCAGGGGGTGATAGTTGTGTGCCCCGTACTCGTGCTCCATATCCATGAGTTCCTGTGACGAAAGCTTTGCCATGTTCCCACCTCTTTCGAAAATTTTTAAACATTGGATCGGGTGTGGTTTATTTAAATCGTATGGGTGTATTAAAGTTCATTCTTCGTGTTATCTGTTCATTTCTTGCAATAATACATTGGATCAACGGCAAAGTCAAAGCCCCCGGGGAAGAATGGCGGTTTCCCCGGGGGCTTCCGTCGGAGGAACGACGCAAAAAAATATACCAGATAAATATTAAAGTTTATTTTCAGTGCGTCAGGCCACGGTCACCTCGTC
>JBNGCT010000084.1:0-6691 GCA_049974965.1 Thermovirgaceae bacterium | reverse complement strand
CCTTGCCACTTCCGGCAGATACCTGTTGGCCTCGAGAACGGGCAATCCCGCAAGGCCTTCGATGATTTCCCGTCGTGCACCGTTCGCGCGGGACTCGTCGGCGAGCTCGCCCCTTTTGGCCGCGATGTGAAAGAGCGGCAGCGGGGCGGCCTTTTCGAGGAGCTCCTCGAATCGCTCCCCCCCGTCCTCGGTGCTCACCAGGTCGTCGGGATCCATCCCCTCGGGAAGGGTGACAACCCGCATGTCGAGGCCCGCCCGCTGCAAAAGGTACATTCCCCGTATCGCGGCTTCCTGCCCCGCGATGTCCGCATCGTAGCAGATAAGGCACTGTTCACAAAAGCGCTTCAGAAGTGCCGCCTGTTCCTCCGTGAGGGACGTGCCAAGGGTGGCCACTGTCTCGGTGAACCCCTCAAGATGCAGCTTGAGCGCATCCATATACCCTTCAACGAGGATTGCCCTCCCTTTTTCGCGCATGTTTCTTTTGGCCGAGTTCAAAAGGTAGAGGCTGGATCTCTTGCTGTATATCGGGCTCTCGGGACTGTTGATGTATTTCGCACCTTCCCCGGAAACGATCCTTCCCCCGAGGGCGATGACACGGCCACGAACGTCCTTTATGGGAAACAGTATCCGTCCCCTGAAACGGTCATAGGTTCCCCGGTCCCCTTCGACGAGAAGACCCGCCTGAACGGCCTGGCGGAGAGAGATTCCCCGGGTCGAAAAATGACGCTTCAGACCATCCCATCCCTGGGGGGCCCACCCCAGTTCGAACAGTACGGCCCGTTTCACGTCGATCCCGCGTCTGGAAAGATAGGCCCTGGCAGCTTCTGCCCCCCGGCCCTGCATCTGCTTCCGGTAAAATGCATGGGCCTCGTTCATGATGTCATAGAGGTCCTTCGCCCCCTTGTCGGATTGACGGGCCTTGAGCGCGACACCCGCCCGTTCGGCGAGAAGGCGCAGGGCCTCGGGAAAGGAGAGGCCTTCCTGTTCCATGACAAAGGAAAAGAGGTCGCCGCCCCTGCCGCAGCCGAAGCAGTGCCAGGTCTGCCTCTTTGGAGAAACGTAGAAAGAAGGTGTTTTCTCGCTGTGGAAGGGGCACAATGCACGATAGTTCCGCCCGGAACGGTTCAGTCGGAGGTAGTCCCCGATAACGTCGACGATGTCGAGACGTTCCCTTACTTCTTCTATTTCATCCCGCGCCACTCGGAAGACCTCCCTGAAGCAGAAGGGGAGAGCACAGGCTCTCCCCTTTCCTTATTGTCGCACCCTTTTCCCGAAAAACCGCGTCGGCGGCGCTTTAAAAAAGAGGAGCCAGCACGAGGGCCACCACCGACATGAGCTTGATGAGAATGTTCAGGCTCGGTCCGGCCGTATCCTTGAAGGGGTCGCCAACGGTATCCCCGACAACGGCCGCCGCATGAGCCCCGGAGCCTTTTCCGCCGTGGTGCCCTTCTTCGATATATTTTTTCGCGTTATCCCAGGCTCCGCCCGAGTTGGACATGAAAATGGCCATCATGACCCCCGTCACGATGGAACCGCCCAAGAGTCCTCCCAAAGCTTCCGCGCCGAGGAACAGTCCGATCACGACAGGGGTGATCACCGCCAGAAGACCGGGAACGACCATTTCCTTGAGCGAGGCCGCCGTCGAAATATCGACGCAGCGTTCGTACTCCGGACGGCCTGTTCCTTCCATGATACCCGGTACCTCGCGGAATTGCCGCCTCACTTCGTCAATCATCTTGGAAGCCGCCCTTCCGACGGCCTGGATCGTCAACGCACTGAAAAGGAAGGGGAGCATCCCCCCGATGAAAAGACCGACCATGACTTTCGGGTTGTTCAGGTCGATGACCTCCACGCCCACCGCAGTGGCGTAGGCCGCAAACAGGGCCAGCGCCGTCAGTGCCGCGCTGCCGATGGCAAGCCCCTTTCCGATGGCTGCCGTGGTATTGCCGACGGCATCGAGCTTGTCGGTAATCTGCCGGACTTCAGGAGGCATATGACTCATCTCGGCGATCCCGCCGGCGTTGTCGGAAATCGGCCCGTAGGCGTCAACGCTCAGGGACATCCCCGTTATCGAGAGCATCCCAACGGCGGCACATGCGATTCCGTAGAGTCCCCCGAACTTGACGCCGATGAGGATGGCCGCACAGATCATCAACACCGGGATCGCCGTTGATTTCATGCCCACACCGAGACCGGCAAGGATGTTCGTGGCCGTTCCCGTTTCGGAGGATTCGGCGATCTGTCTGACGGGGCTGTAGCCGGCGGAAGTATAGATTTCCGTTACCAGGCCGATGAGGACGCCTACGGCGACGCCTGCGGCGACGGCGTAAAAAAGCGTCGTGTCACCGAAAAGGCCCCGCGTCAAAAAGAAGGAACCGGCGATCATGAGCACTCCCGTCGTCATGGTGCCCATTCTGAGGGCCAGCTGGGGGTCTCCGCCTTCTTTTACCCGCACAAAGAACGTGCCAATCACCGCCGAGACGATGCCCAGCGCGGCAAGAAGGAGCGGGTACGCGACACCCGTGTCTCCGAAGACCACCAGGCCGATGGCCATGGCGGCTATGACTGAGTTGACGTAGGATTCGAAGAGGTCCGCTCCCATGCCTGCAATGTCGCCGACGTTGTCGCCGACGTTGTCGGCGATGACCGCCGGGTTTCTCGGGTCGTCTTCAGGAATTCCCGCCTCGACCTTGCCGACAAGGTCGGCGCCGACGTCGGCGGCCTTGGTGTAGATGCCGCCCCCGACACGGGCAAAAAGGGCGATGGAGCTCGCTCCGAATCCGAAACCGGTGATGAGTGACGGGTCACGATAGATGAAATAGCTCACCGCGATTCCGAGAATCCCGATTCCGACAACGGACATGCCCATGACGGTTCCACCCATGAAGGCAATCCGCAGGGCCGGGTTGACGCCCTCGTTGGCGGCAAAGGCCGTCTTTCCGTTCGCTCCGGTGGCCACCCGCATTCCCACATACCCTGCCAGTCCGCTGCAGAGGGCACCGAAAAGAAACGAAACCGATGAAGCCATGCTAATCTGCCAACCAAGAAGGACAGCGACGACAACCACGAAGGGGACGAGGGCCTTGTACTCCCTGGCCAGAAAGGTCATGGCGCCTTTCTGGATGATCGCCGACAGCTCCAGGACCCTTTCGTTGGTGACATCAAAAGCCCGGACCTTGCCCGTGGCGATGATGGCGTAAACCAGGGCGAGGAGACCGGCTCCTCCTGCAATCATGAGAATCTGCGTGCTCATACGATGAAACCTCCCTATATCCCTTCTCAGTACATTGCATTACAAAAAACTGCCCGCTCGAAAGCTGGCAGCCGACGTTCAAGCGACCATCATTATAGTCTCGCCCGCTTCTTCAGACAAGGCCTTTTTCAGGATTCATCGGCGGCCTTTTCCGGTTTGACGTAAATCCGGAGCGCCTCGGCCGCGCCAGGCTGTTTTTTCAGCGCCGAAAGCATCCCGCGTATTCCGCCGGCGATGAATTCCCCGACGAAGGCCTTGACGGGAATGTTGCGGTTGTCCGCGTACAGTTCGACAGGACCCCTTTCGGCCTTGCGCCACAGACTTTTTACGAATTCCGCGAGTTCCTCCTCGTCACCCGGAAAGAAACAGGGCATCCCCTCCACGGTTTCCGGTGGATTGAACCTGGCGATCACGCCCTGGATCCCGTCTTCCTCTTTCAGGTCCCCGGCCCAGATTTTGGGCATCGCAAGGCGCTTTCCTCCCTCCACGATGACCATGTCCCTGCCCGGGAATGCGGTTGAGAGGATGTCCCCGAGACCGACCGTCTCATCGGGATGAAACCCGACAAATCCGTCGGAACCCCAAAGAACCGTACCGGAGGTCGCTTCCGCCAGGCGGCTGGTATCGTTTTTCCCCGGGGAAACCACCGGTTCGTGGGTATGCTTCAGATACCCCACGGTCATGCCGTCGCGTACCAGCACAGCCGCCAAAGCGGCGCAGAGGGAGGTCTTGCCGGAATTCTTGTATCCGCTGACTCCGATAACATAGGGCAAACAGTCTCTCCCCTTCCCTGAGGGTTCACTCTTCCTTCCTGAATTTCAGCCACAAGTGGCGATAACTGTCGAGGAAGAACACGAACAAGGAAATCAGAAGGGGGCCGTAGAAAAGCCCGATGACCCCCCAGGCGGCGAGTCCGCCGATAACACCGATGAAGACGATCAGAAGGTGGACCTTGCTTCCACCCGATATGAAAAGGGGCCGAATGAAGTTGTCGATCGTCGCCACCACTGCCAGTGCCCACAAGGCCAAAAAGAGTGCCGACTTCCACTGGCCCGTCGCGGCGAGGTAAATGGCCCCCGGAATCAGGATCATCGGCGTCCCGATAAAGGGAATGAGGGCGAAGATGAACATAACGGCTCCGAACAAGACCGGGGCCGTAAGTCCGACGCCCCACCAGCCGAGGGATCCGAGGACGGCCTGGATGCCGGCGGTGAAGGTCAGGCCATAAATGACTGCCTGGAGAATCTGGGTCGCCCTGTCAAAAAGGACCTCGCGCTCTTTTTTGGGCAGGGGCAGGACGTCCCGGAGATACTCGATCAGCAGGTGGCCGTCACGGATAAAGAAAAAGGTCGCCACGGCAATGACGATGAGCTGGTACACGAGCTGGAAGGCGTTTCCCAGAAACCCCCGCGAGAACGACGCCACCTGGGATGCCAGCCACCGCCCACCCTGACGGAAGACGTCCCCGAGCATTGAGAGGTGCTCTTCCAGGGGAATGCCGCGGTCGGCAAGCCAGTTCGGCAGAAAATCCACGGCCGAGGTAATGTCCTTCCCTTCCAGCTCGGAGAGGAGCTCGAAGACCTGCCCGTAAAGCCGTATCCCTTCCCTGGCCAGAAGGGTTCCGACCAAAACGGCGGGTAAAACGAGCATAAAGATCACCGCCGCCGTTGTGATCCCCGCTGCGATGTTCCGCCACCTGCCGCTGAAGAGCCGCCCGTGGAGATACTTGAAAAGTGGGTAGGAAAAAAAGGCGAGCAGCGAAGACCATGCCAGGGGCCGGAAAAGGGGCATGGCGATGATGAAGGACAAGACTCCCACCATCGAAAACGCCACGAAAAAGGGAATATAGTCGCCGAGGCTCTTTCTCCCGTGTTCCTGCGTTTTCGCCGTCACTTTGCCTCTCACCTTTCGGTCGGGGCGCCGGGACTCTTTCCTGGCGCTATTCCCACTCGATCGTCGAGGGGGGCTTTGCCGTCACGTCGTAAACCACCCGGTTCGCCCCCGCCACTTCGTTACAGATCCTCCGGGCCGTCCTGTCCAGCAGGTCCGGGGGAAGCTTCGCCCAGTCCGCCGTCATGGCGTCAATCGATTCCACGGCCCTAAGCCCCACAACTTCGGCGTAGGTCCGGATATCTCCCATGACCCCCACCGTCCGCACCGGCAAAAGAACGCAAAAGGCCTGCCAGAGGGAGTCGTAGAGTCCCGCCCTGATAATTTCCTCGATAAAAACTGCGTCGGCCTTTCTCAGGGTGCCCAGACGCTCCCGCGTCACCTCGCCGAGACACCGGACCGCAAGACCCGGACCCGGAAAGGGGTGCCGCTTGAGGATGCTTTCCGGGACGCCGAGCATCTTCCCGATCTTCCTGACCTCGTCCTTGAAGAGGTCCCTGACGGGTTCGAGCACGTCGAGGTCCATTTCCTCGGGAAGGCCTCCGACGTTGTGGTGGCTCTTTATGACGGCGGCGTCCTTTCCCCTTTTGCCGCTTTCTATCACATCGGGATAGACCGTACCCTGCAGCAGCCACTTCGCGCCGCCTATCTTCTCGGCCTTCTTCTCGAAAACGCGGATAAAGGTCTCGCCGATGATCTTGCGTTTTTTTTCAGGATCGCCAACCCCCGAAAGGGCGTCGAGAAAGATATCGGCTGCGTCGACAAAGTGAACCTTGAGATCAAGGTGGTTCCTGTACGTCTCGAGTACCTCCTCGGCTTCATTCGCTCTCAAAAGGCCCGTATCGACAAAGATGCACTCCAGCCTGTCGCCTAAGGCCTGGTGGGTCAGAACCGCCGAGACGGTGGAATCCACGCCTCCGGAAAGACCGCAAACGACACGATCAGCGCCCACTTTTTCACGAATTTGCCGGACGGCCGCCTCGGCCCAGTCACTCAGGCTCCAGGTCCCCGAACATTCGCAGAGCCGGAAAAGAAAGTTTTCCAGTATCCGGCTGCCTTCTGCCGTGTGGGAGACCTCGGGATGAAACTGGATGGCCTGGATCGAACCGCCGGCACCGGAAAAACCGGCGATCATTCCCGACTCGCTTTTCGCCGTGACGTCAAAACCGGGAGGCGGGGACTCCACGTAGTCCCAGTGGCTCATCCAGACTGTCAAATCCCGGGGTACACCGGCGAAAAGGGGCGAGGCGACCTCATCCAGGGTGACGGAAGCCTTGCCGTATTCCGCGAAGTCTCCCTTCTTGACGGTTCCTCCCAGCAGGTGCCCTACCAGCTGCATTCCATAGCAGATGCCGAGCACCGGGACGCTTCCGTCCAGCAGGGTCACCGGGACCGTTGGTGCATCGGACGCAAGGACTGTCCCGGGCCCTCCGGAAATCACGATCCCTTTCGGGTTTTCACTCCTGATTTCCGTTTCCGGCGCATCCCAGGGGAGGATCTCGCTGAAAACCCCGAGTTCCCTGATACGCCTTGCGATCAGCTGCGTGT
>JBNGCT010000083.1:0-6922 GCA_049974965.1 Thermovirgaceae bacterium | reverse complement strand
CTGGCGGCTGTGGCCGTGATGGAGCTTTTCGCCGTGTACAATATCTATCAAAGGGTCAGGCTGGACATGTCCCGACCGTTCCGGAGGGTTGTGGCCTGGAGCATGATCTTTGGGACGCTCCTCGCAATGGCCTTTTTCTTTTTCGTGATTCTTTCTCTTGATCCCTGGTATTCGCCCAGGTACGTCATCCCACTTGCGGGGATGCTGATCGGGAATTCCATGACGGGGATAACACTGGGGGCGGAACGCCTGCTGAGAGGCTTTCACGACAGGCGCGACCTGATCGAAAACCTTTTGATGATGGGTGCGCCGCCGGAACGCGCGTCAAGGGAAATTGTCAATGAAGCCTTCACGGCCGCCATCATCCCGACGATCAACTCCATGGTGGGCATGGGGATCATTTTCCTTCCCGGGATGATGTCGGGCCAGATACTTTCGGGTGTTTCCCCTGTGACAGCCATCGAGTACCAGATAGCGGTCATGCTGGGGATTCTGGCCAGCGTCGCCTTAACCGTGTTTATCATGGTAACCTGGGGCAGCAGAACGTTTTTCAACTCAAGGTCGCAGCTTGTCCTCGTCAGGTGGTGATGCGGTCCGGAGCAAAAAAGGTCCCTCAAATCAACCCGCCCGCAAATGACGTTCCAGGAAAGGTGGCAATGTTAAAGTTCACGCATCATATATTCATTTTTTGGCGAACAAACGGCCAAACGAATATGTCCGAAAGGAGAAACGTGGCATGGAAGACAGGACGAGGTTTTTGGGGATTCTTTCAGCTCTTGTGAGTTTTTCCCTGTGTCTGGGCGCGGGTGCCTGGATCCTTTCAAAAGTTGGCCTGGATCCGGGAGATCAGGCGCTGACGACGGGGATCGGACTGTATTTCGTGGGCAAGGCATTCTTTGTCGGCCCCATGCTTTTGTTGAAGACCCTTGAAAGAGACAGGAAATGAATTGAAATCTTCTTCATAAAGAATGTTTTGATCGGGAAACATTCACTTTTGTGTCGAAACCTGGAGCGACAGCCGAAAAAACAAGTAAGGGCGTCGGGTCTGGGGGGGATAATGTGCAGATCATCCTTGTCGTTTTCGGTTTCGCCAGCCTTTTTACGGGGCTTATCCTGTCGATTTTCGGGCAGGCCATGGCTTCCCTTGCCCCTTTCGTGGTGGGGTTTATCTGCTTCATCTTCGCCCGGCTCGGAGAGTCTGAATACAGCGAAGCTGTCTGGGCAAAGACCAAACTTGCGGAAGTGGTCAAAAACACCGAAAACGTTCTGCACGAACTCCGGCGGATGAGCCTGCTCGGGACGGAATTGAACCTCAAGGCACTTTCGCTGGCAGACCACGGCGAAGGCTCTTTGGGTGCGCTGGAACGGATACGGATCATGGAAAGGTTCGTGGAGTCTTTGTCAAGCATGGGGGTCAGTTATTCGGAGATCGACAAGGCGCTGGCCTTTTTCGACAGGAAGATCGAGGACGATTTGCTCCGGGGAATCGGCCGGGTGGTGGAACGGGCATACAGGGAAATCAGTGAAAATGCCGTCAAGGACGACACGGTCAAGGTCATATCAGAACAGAGGGATTTCTCAAATATTCTCAAAGAGGCTCAAAAGAGCACAGTGGAAGAAAAGGTCACGATGGTGGAGAACTTCGTGAACAGCAGCGATGTCTTCGAGGAAAGCAGAAAAGAACAGCTGATGAAGGAAATCAGGGAGTTGAAAGAGGAAATACGCCACTACCGCGAAAACCGAAAACCCGGAAAACCTTCCATCTGGGAAAAGTGGGTCACCTAGGCGTTGTCGGTAACATGTGGTTCCGCCTTTTTGCGCTGTTTCTGTCGGTACATGGCAGCGTCGGCGGAATCAAAGATATCTTCAAGGTCCTCTTGCGGGTTGTGAGCGACGGCGAATCCGAGCGAAAGTGACAAGGGTACCTGAAGGTCCCTTCTTTCGTTTTCTTTTTCGACGGTTCTTTTGATGCGTTTTCCCAGTTTTTTCGCCGTCTCTTCACCTGATTGAGGCAGGATGATGGCGAATTCGTCACCGCCGATCCTGGCCAGCGTATCTTCCCTGCGCACGCATTTTTTCAGAATGTACCCGGCAAGTTCCAGGTATTCGTCACCCTGGGTGTGACCAAAGGAGTCATTGATCGCCTTGAGGTTGTCCATGTCCATCACCATGAGGACCAGGGGAAACGCTCGCGGGTCCGCCTGGAGTTTTCTCATCATCTTCTCGAAGTACGTGCGGTTATAGAGTCCCGTCAGTGAGTCCATATAGCTTTCCTGTTTCAGATAATTTTCGTAGGCTTTCTGCTTGGTGATGTCGAGGTACATGACAATGCCTCCCACAAATTCTTCGCCGATATGTATCGGCGAAGCCTTGACGAAGACGTGGATCGGCTTGCCATCTTTCGAGTAACGAAGGGCTTCCTGGGCGATGTTTTCCCCGTTGAGGACTTTTGACGTCAAGTCCCTGTCGGCGCTCCCTTCCTTGCCGACATCCAGAACATCGTCGAGATTTTTCCCGAGGGATTCTTCCGGGGTGAACCCGAACAAACTGGTGAAGGCCTCGTTGAGCTCCATTATGCAATGGTCCTTGTCCAACACGGCGATGGCCTCGGGGACAATGCGGAAAAGGCTTTCGAAAAAGACGCGTTGCCGGGATATTTCGAGCTCGGTTTTTTTCCTCTGGTCGATATCGGAGAAAAACCCGAGAGAACCCTGGAAACGCCCCTCAGCGTCAAAGATCGGGGAAGCTGACACGCGAACCCACACCGGGTGACCGTTCTTGTGCCGAAATCTCACCTCGTAGACGCTACTTTTGCCTTCTTTTCTGTGGCGAAATTCCTCAACGAACTTCCGGTAGTCTTCTTCGCACACAATGTCGAAGAGCGTGCGGCCCTCGAGGTCCTTCATGGAATATCCGAGAATTTCTTCGAATCGTTTCGAGGCCTCAACCAGCCCCAAATCCTTGTCCGTCTCCACGATGGCTTCGTAAGCGGTTTGAAAAATCTGCTTGTACCATTGCTCACTTTCTTTCAACCGGCTGTGTGCCCTTCTGAGCTCCAGGCTTTTCTCCAGGATTGGCAGTGTCATGGAGTAGAAAATCCGGTCTTCCCGGGTCAGGGGGCGGGCGTGTTCCACGTATAGAAAGCCGAGGTCACCGTCGTCAAAGGGTGCGAAAAAGGTCTTTTCGTCCTGCTTTTTAACCAGACTGTCGGGGTCGGGAACATTTCTGAAACCCCAGGTGCGGAAAAAATCTTCTCCCTCCTTTTTGATGAGCAGGGCGATCCTGTTTGCGCCGAAAACCCTGGCGAAGCGGTCCACCATATTCCGGAAAAAATCTTCCGGTTCCGAGACGAAGGACAGGGTCAACATCTCGTAGAGGGGGAAACTTGTCACATCCGATTTCATCGTTCAGCCTCCGAAGCCCACAGCCAGGGTTTTGTTCAAAAACAGGGGGCATCCAAAGGTATCGCAGATTTCGCCGTAGGAGAGGATACCCCAGAGGCTTTCCGGGTCGTGAAGCCCATCTTTCAGCAGGGCCAGTTCACCCTGTAACCTGTCTTTCAGCAGGGCCTTCCGGGTCACGCAATCAAAAGCCAGGGCAAACCGCGGGTTACGATCGCCGGTTTTCAATTTTTCGCACATGTCTTCTGTCCCCTTGAGAAGCTTGGTCATTGTGCCGCTCAAAACCGACAAGGGGGAGAGTTCCGGAATATTGGATCCGCACTGGATGCTGCCGTCTTCATTGAGTCCCACCAGGTTCCTGACGAGCAGCTTGCCGTTGTAGCCCGGGATGCCGAGGGGGTACAGGGCGATATCCTCAACTTCCTTTCCAGTGGCTTCGCGAATGATGTTTTTGTAGCGCTCCGCAGCGGGCATGAAGTCAAGTTTCAGGATTTTTGTCCCTTCCGCCCTGGTGAGGATCACGGGCTCCCCGATGGCCGAAAAACCGTGAGCTGAATCCGTTTCCATGGACAATCCTTCGATGAGGGCGATGACGCCGCCTTTGTCCCCCCCCGCCTTTTTCCGTAAAGTAACAGTTTCCCCCGGCGGATTTGGAGTTGACCATTCCTCCGACGTGCCGGAACCCGGGCCCTATCCTGCCATGAAAACCGTGGAGAAAAAATGAAGCCTCGAAAGAAAAGAATTCGGGGAAATGAATGAAAGTACCGGGTTTCGGGTTTTTCTCCAGAAAGCGCTCGGCGGCCCTTTCTCCACTGACCCATGAATCTACGGTGTGATCGGAAAGGTCGTCGAGCAGGAGTGTGGAGACGGTGATATCTTCTCCAGCGATGGCCCAGATCCCGAGGCCGTCAGTCATGAGGCCTTTTTGGGTAAAAAAAGACGGTGTCTGGACACCGACGAAGGGACAGGGAAATATTTTTTTGCAGTGTTGTTGAAGGCTTTGGCAATCAACGGGTCCGCTCCATGCCATGAGAATGAAGGAAGGTTCCCCGATGGCTGCAGAAATCTTTCGCACACATTCTTCAAGAGGTTTCCGGAAATCCGTACTGACAAAGGGGATGCACTCAGAAGCCGTCTTCAAGGCTGCCGCCTCCAGAAAAATATTCGATTTTAAAAGCCTCGGGGTGTGGCCTACATGAATTGAGAGCGTGTCGCAAGTGAGGATTATAGCAAAAAATTTCCCCGGATTCCATATTTCCCCAGTCCTGGAATTTTGCGATTTTTCCGGAACCCGTGGGGTGGTTCGGAAACCGCTGTTTCGAAAAAACAGCCGGGACAGGTCGGCGTCTGGCCTCAAAGCCGCCAAGCCTGCTTCGAGGACCCGTCCCGGGGATTCGTGGCGCTACTTCTCAAAGGCAAAAAAAAGCAGGGGCTTGGGGGCGTACCCTTCACGGTATTCCATTTCCACCTGCCCCATGGTTTTTGGTATGGCGAAGGCAATGCTGCCCTCAAAGGTTTGTCCCGGTTCGATGTCGGCGGAATAAAACACTTTTGGGTCGGCCTTGATGCCCGTCGTTCTCGAGTAGCCGTCCTTGTGTCCGAGGTCTTCGTTGAAGAACTGGAAATCCCCGGCACTGATGCTTTGTTCTTCACCGGTGGTGTTGGTCACGCGGACTGCCACGAGGACGTATTCGTAGCCGTCCTTGGGGGTCTTTGTCCATTCCGTGGCTTTCGTCACCCCCGTTATGGTTATTTCCAGGGTGTCGGTCTTTCCCGTTTCTCCGATTCCAAGAGGGTCATCCTGGGCTGACACGGTTCCGGCAAAAACGACAAGGATGAATGCCGCACATATTCCGGCAAGAAGATGCATTTTCCCCGTTTTCATGGTTTCCTCCCTTTGTTTTTCAAAGATGCACCAACACATGGTCGCGCAAGAGTGGGTTGAAAAAATCATGTCCGCCTTCTCCCACCTCCCGGGTTTGTGCAAAAGGGTCAGGGTGCATTGTGGATTCTTTCGACCCCCGCATTGCGGAGCGCTTCGTATATCGCACTGTATCCAGGCAGGGCGGTCCCCCAGATGGTTCTGGCCCGGCCGTCTTCCATACGGATGAAAACGCCCGGGTCGTGCCGTCCGGATTGGACCAAAAGCGGTCCCGTGGCGCGCCAGTTTACGAAAACGGCAACAGCGGCGAGCCATCGCATCCACCCCGGCATGGTGTACCTGACCTGCCCGGCTTCTGTCATTTCTTCAAAGCGGAGTATTTCTTTCCCGAAAAGGGTGTGTCGCAAAATACCCTCAGGCAAAACGGTAATTTCGTAAGCCTCATACCAGGCGGCGATGGCGTTGAGGGAAAGGCTGAACATCCCCATCATCCCCAGGGCGATGAATGCTCCCACCGGCCCCCCCTGGGCGACGATGCCTGTGCCGAGGGAAAAGAAAAAGGCTGTCATTCCGTATCCGAGAAGATCAGGAAGGATGACGCCACGAAAGCGGCTGTAGCGGATGGAGTCGAGATGTTTTTTCGG
Source organism: Thermovirgaceae bacterium (assembly GCA_049974965.1). GTDB lineage: Bacteria > Synergistota > Synergistia > Synergistales > Thermovirgaceae > UBA1876. Next base: position 995 of record JBNGCT010000083.1, on the reverse strand, counting down.
CCAGGGGAGGAAGGCATAGGCCAAAAAACCCAAGACGAGAAGGATCCAGGGCAACAGCGACGGACCGGTCCCCCGGGGGCTGAAAAACAAGGCAAGGGCCGAAAAAAAACCGGCAAAAAGAAGTACCCTTCTCGTCAGCTGGGTCATCAGCCGAAGTCCCCTCTTCTGTTGTGCAGATGATCTGGATGATTTGATTGTACCAGAGTCTGCATGGAGGGAGGCTGTTTTTCCATGACTTTGATATGATAGGTTTACATTTCTTTTGGTTGATCCTTTTTCAAAGGAGGAAAGCAAGATGCTCGACGGGGAACAGGTGCTGGGGATTCTTGGGGGAAAGATCAAGCTCGGCTTGTTCAAGTCCGCAACCATGGCCATGATCGTGACAAACAGGCGTTTTGTCTTTGTGGAGATTACCAGTGACATGCTGGCTGCCGAAGCGGAAAAAATCAGAAAAAGATCGGCCGAAGAAAAGCCGGGGTTTTTCGGCCGCATGGCCATGGCGATGAATGCCAACAAGGAATTGCTTGCTGACCTGGGCAAAGGTGATCCCGACGAGGTTTCCGCAGGAAACCCGAAGAATTTTGTCGTCCCCATCGAAGGCGTGGTCCAGGGAAGGGTCAATAATGAAACGAAATATGACTGTGACGGGGATTTCAAAGGATCCAACACGGTGATATTGCTGAAGACAGCCGACAAAAAGTATGAACTGACCCTCCAGGGAGCCACGTCGCAACCGGGCGAAATCCTTGAGCAGGCCCTGGGGTCCCGTTTCAAAAAGGGTTTGTTCAGGTAGGAGGAAGGGAGAGATATACAATGGATTACAGGAAACGCTCAAGCCTTGTCGTCTTTATTCTTGTGCTCCTCGTGGCGTGTTTTACTTTCGCCGCGGCAGAAGAACTGCGCGCATTCACTCCGCCGCCCTTGCCGGGCGAAGAGGGTGCCGGAGACAGCGAAGAGGCACCTGCTCCACCACCTCCTCCGAAGATGGATGAAGA
>JBNGCT010000082.1:0-7065 GCA_049974965.1 Thermovirgaceae bacterium | reverse complement strand
GGGCCACTGCAGTGGCCCCTTTCGCTGGATGTTTAGCTTACAGCCGTCAATGGTCGTGACCCTGGTGCTTGGGCTTCGGCGGCCACTTGACCGGCGGCTTAACATCGTGTTTCTCCCTGTGGTTTTCATCATGGCGTAGTGAATCAAAAGCCCTGCGTTGCCTTTCGTCAAGGATGGAGCGGAACCTTTCCCTGATCCTGAGGTCGCGTTCATTTTCCTCCCTGCGAAGACGTTCGAGTCTTTTGCGGTGTTCATCGAAATCCCGTTGATCACGGCGTTCCCAGTTTTGCCTGAAATAATCCCTTTCGGCATCACGATACCGCCTGTCGCGGTCTCTGCGGGAGTCGTAATAGTCGCGAAGTTCCCTCTCAAGCCGTTCGCGCTGTCTTTCGCTGAGTTTCAGCCGCCTTTCCAGCTCCCGCGACCAGTCTCGCCAGTCACGGTCGTCAGGGCGCCGCTTGTACCGGTCCCTGTTGGGCCTGTAGTAATGATCGTCGTACCAGCGGTCGAAATAGATGCGGAATTTGTAACGCTGGTTCAAGTCGAGAATCTGGAAGAAGTAGTAAAGGAAATCGTCAGCACGGATGTAGGAACGACTGTAGTAGTCATCGTCGTTGATCCGGTTCATGAGGATCCCGAAGCCCAAGAGGGCAAGGATTGTGTCGAGGTTGTCGTTGTCCCGTTCGATGACAATCCGACCGCCCCCGAGTCTGCTCCCACCGAAAAGGGAGTCCAGATCCCTGTACCGGTCGTCACGTCCGCGGCCCCAGTCCCGGCGAAGCAGGTCCTCCAGGGAATCCCTCTGCCTCCGGTTGAGGCTCAAAGACCTCAAAATTTGCGGCGACAGCAGATCATCGACGTCTTCTTTCGACCAATAGACCCCGTCGCCGATATCGAGGTCTCTGGCGTTTGCCGTTGCAGGGATGCCCAGGCCCAGGAAAAACCCTCCGATCACCAGGACAGTCAAAAATCTTTTCATGGCGGGGTCACTCCTTTTCCCGGCGGTGTTTCCGCCGTTTGTGGTTATTTTGAACACATTGTAGGGCCTTTTCTTGAAAGACACGGTTAGGGAGTGTTTAAAAATGTAAAGATTCCAATCCGTTAGCAGCGCTGAGTTTTACTGCAGTAAGAAAAGTGCTCTTTTTTGAGTGAACTCGCGAAAAAAACAGGCAAACAACAACAATCCTCTAGTCATGGCGGGGCCAGGCATTTTCGGGTCAGTCCTGGGCTCGGTTGTGGAGTTAAAGAAACACAAGGGGATTCTTCAGAATCCTGATGCCCCTTGGCAATGTTTGGCGGGGAGCAATTCGTGGGACTTTGGGAGCCCCGAAAGGGCCTGCAGCCGGACGGAGAAAAACCGATATGTCACTCCCTGTCTTTTCCCCCGTGCTGAACTGTTTCGGAAAAAGCGCCCGGATTTGGCGTTGCAGCAGGCCCCTTTGGTTTCCTGAAACGGCGATAGATTTTCTTTCCGGCCCAGACAAGGAGGAAGGCGACCAGACCGAGTGTGATCAGGGGCAGGAGCACGGCCAAAACGGAGAGAAGGATGGACCCCCCCGTCTCGACGGTTGACACGGCGGGGTTCCCGAGGCCTCCCGTGGTGACCGCCGAGGCTGCCCGGGTGATGACGGAGACACTCTGGATGATTCCAGCCGTTCCGCCTCCGGCAATGGTGGCGATGCTCCATTTGAGGAAGGGGGTCATTTCCGGCAGAACCGAGGCGGTGATGAAGGTGCCGGCCACTACTGCAGCGGGGGTGGCCACGGCGTCGAGCATGTTGTCCACCCAGGGAATGTAGTAACCGCCGATTTCAAAAAAGGTTGCAACGCCGAGGGCCATGGTGGCCATCGGCGTTGCAACCCACCGGAAGCTTTCGGCCAGTTCGATATGGCCCGTCTGGGCCGCAAGGCTCAGGGCAAAGAGGGGGACGAAAACCCGAAACCCGCAGGCCGCGCTGAGCCCGATTCCAATCATAAGGGCAAGCAGTCCGTCCATGGTCTGTATTCTAGAGGGAATCCCGCCGGTTGGAAAGGAGCAACGGGACAGGACATTACTGATGAGGCAGGAGGATGCCCATTAACATCCAAACGGATGAACGTGGATGAACAGGGTGGAGAAAAACCCGGGTGGTGCTACGATATTTATATCCACGGGGCGGACTTCCGCTGCGCCCAAAGGAGAGAACGCTTATGCATGCCCTGGAAAAGATGCTTGCGCGGGCGTCTGGAAGAAAAAGCGTAACTGCAGGCGAGATCATCCTTGCCGAGGTTGATGTGGCCGAAGTGAACGACCTCTACCTCCAGGTGGTGAAGTCCTTCTATGAGCTCGGGGGAACCAGGGTCAAGCATCCCCACAAGGTCTCCTTTGTTTTCGACCATTACTCCCCGGCACCGACCATCAAGGCTGCGCAGAACCAGAAGAGCATGCGGGAGTTCTGCCTGGAAATGGGCATTTCCAACGTGTTTGACATCGGCGAGGGCATATGCCACCAGGTGCTCGCTGAAAGCGGCATGGCACTTCCAGGCAGGATCGTGGTGGAAACTGATTCGCATACCACGACCCTGGGTTCCCTTGGAGCTTTCGCGACAGGCGTGGGAGCCACGGACATGGCTGTTATCCTCGTGACGGGGAAACTGTGGTTCCGGGTGCCCAGGGTGATAAAAGTCATGCTTGAGGGGAAGTCCCGGCCGTGGGTAATGGCAAAGGATGTCATCCTGCATGTCATCGGGGACCTGAAACAGGATGCGGCGATTTACAAGGCCCTGGAATTTTCCGGCGAGGCAGTCAGGAACATGCCCCAGGACGAACGGATGGTTCTTTGCAATATGGCCGTTGAGATGGGTGCCAAGACCGCCTACATCGAACCCGATGACACAACCTGTGAATACCTTGCAAGATCGGATCGGAAAAGAGAAGAGATCTTTACCACCGACAGCGACTATGAGTACGAGAAGGTGGTTGAGTACGATGTCTCGAAAATCACTCCGAGAGTGGCATTCTCCGGAAGCGTCGACAACGTCTCCTTCGTCCCTGAAGAAGAGATTCCCATTGATCAGGTGTTTCTTGGAACCTGCACGGGCGGTCGCCTCAACGATATCCGGGTGGCGGCCGAAATCGTGAGCAACGGGAAAGTGGCTTTGGGGACTCGATTTGTTGTCATCCCGGCTTCGAGGCGCGTCTTTCAGGACGCGATGAAGGCAGGGTATATCGAGTCCCTTGTTGACGCCGGTGCCGTGCTTTCAACACCCGGTTGCGGCCCGTGTCTCGGAGCTCACGAAGGGGTTCTTGCTCCGGGCGAAAAATGTGTCTCCACATCCAGCAGGAATTTCCCCGGCAGGATGGGGAGTACCGGTGCGGAAATCTACCTGGCGTCGCCGGCCACGGCGGCCGCCACCGCCCTGAAAGGCCGCCTGTGCGGAGCATGTTCTCTGTGAAGGGGAGAAGGATCATGGATGCCATCGAGGGCAGGGTCTTTACGTTTGGAAACAATATCGACACGGACCAGATTTATCCGGGACGTTACCTGGACGTGACCGGGCACCGGGAGATAGCGAATCACGTCATGGAGGGGGCTGATCCGTTCTTCGCTTCGTTGGTGAAACCCGGGGACATCATTGTTGCGGGGACGAATTTCGGGTGTGGATCGAGCAGGGAGCACGCCGTGATCGCGCTGAAAAACGCCGGAATCGGTGCGGTAGTGGCCAGGTCTTTCGCGAGGATCTTCTTCCGTAACGCCATCAACCAGGGACTTCTTGTCGTGGAAGTTCCGGATCTCGACGAACTGGAAATCAAGACGGGCGACCGGGCCCAACTGGATGTCGTCAGGGGGGAATTTGTCATTGAGGGAAACAGGGCAGCCTTTCGTCCTCTCCCGGAACATATCCTGAACATCATGGAGGCCGGAGGGATTTTCAGCCTCTTCAGACAGCGGGGAGTCCGGGCCTTTGAAGAGTAGCGGAACCGCCCCGCTTCAATCTCTATCTGCGGATATGACGAAACCATGCAAGGGAGCTGCCGGTCATGAAATTCGAACTGAGATATGGAAAGGGAACCGTTGATTTCGAAATTGATGAATCGAATATCCTCCAGGTGGTGGTGCCTCCCGCTGTTGAGGGAAAAATCTGCGGCGTGGAGGACGTGGAAAGATCGCTGGGAAACCCTACAGGCGCTGACCCCCTGGTGGCGCAGCTGAAGCGGGACAAACCGCAAAAGGTCGTCGTGATCGTGAATGACATAACCCGTCCCACACCCTACGACATCCTCCTGCCCCCGGTTTTGAAGGCCTTTGAGGAAGCCGGAATCACCGACGACAAGGTAACCTTCGTTGTGGCTACGGGGATCCATGACCCCCAAACCGATGAAGAAAATCTCCAGGTCTATGGAGAAGAAATCGCAAGAAGGTTTTGGATTGTCTCCCATGTTTCAGATGACCTCGACTCACTTGTTTCCATCGGGACCCTCAGGTCGGGGTCGGAGCTTCGCGTCAACAGGCTCGTGGCCGAAGCCGATTTTGTCGTCGCCCTCGGCGTGGTGATACCCCATTATTTCGCCGGCTATTCAGGCGGCCGCAAGTCCCTCATGCCTGGCGTCGCATGGAAGCAGACGGTGGAAAGAAACCATTCGCGAATGGTGGATCTCATGGATGACCTCCCGGAACTTGAAAGCAACCCCGTAAGCCGGGAGATGATCGAGGCTGCCAGGATGATCAGTCCCGTGTTCATCGTCAATGTTGTCGTCAATGCAGTTGGGGAAGTGGTGAAGGTTGTGGCGGGAGACGTGGTCGAAGCCTGGAAAGAAGCCGTCGTTCTGGCCTCGCGGCTTTACGAAGTGCCCCTCAAGGGGCTCGCCGATGTGACCATTGCCAGTTCCTGCGGCTATCCGAGGGACATCAACGTTTACCAGATGCAAAAGGCCCTCGATCATGCGGACAAGGCCACCAGAAAGGGCGGCGCCGTGGTGATGGTGGCCGAATGCCCCATGGGGTACGGTGAGCCGGTTTTCGAAGAATGGATACATGCCGCAAAAAGCCCGGAGGATATCATCAGGCGGATACGACAGGAGTTCATGATAGGCGGGCACAAGGCCTTCGGGATCGCCAAGGTGGCTGCGGAGAAGACGGTCTACCTTGTGACATCCCTTGATGAGACACATGTTCAAAAACTTTTCGCCGTGAAAGTCTCCTCCGTGGAGGAGGCCATCAAGCGCATCGAGGCGGAAAAAGGGAAGGATCTCATGTACACCGTAATGCCCGAGGGTAGTGTGACCGTTCCGGTCCTCAAGCGTAAAAATGGGTGATCCTTTGTTTCGGACAGGGCGATGGAAAAAGCCGGGGACGCAAAGAAGGCGTCCCCGGCTTTTTCCAATGACTTCATTGCAGACACCGGATTTTCGCTTCTTGGTGCTATGCTTGAACACAGCGTTTATTAAAAGGGGAGGATGCAGATGTCATACAGTCGGTATGCGGCAACAAGCACCAACAAGACGAAGCTTCGGACACCCGCGGATTATTCGCCCTTTTCGGGCATGTGCGCCGTGTGCACGGAACAGTGTCCCGGTTTCTGTGAAATCGGAAAGTCCGTGACGGACGGTTCCGAAGCGCTATACCCGACGGAAAGGGCCACCTCTCAAGCTGCTTCTGAGAAAGACTACCCCGTGGATTTTTCACATTTCAGCATCAACGGGCGGTGTTTCGGAAACTTCGGGACGGAACCCGGAAAGCTTGCTTACAGCCACGTGGACCTTTCATGCGGGATGGGGGCGGGAAAGGAAAAGATGAGACTCCTTGCGCCCTATGTATTGCCGGCCATCGCCAAGCTCAACTGGGAAGGCTATTATGCCGGCGCGGCCCTTGCGGGTGTCGCCGCCGTAATCGGCGAATCGGTGCCCGTCAATGATCCAGATGCGGTTTTTAAAAAAGGACTTTTGGCCGATTCCCCGTGGCTGAAAAGGATGCACGAGGCTTTCTATGCCTGGGATCGTGGCTATGGGGCGCTTTTCATCCAGGCCAACCCTGATGATGACCGGCTGGGGCTTCTTGAATATGCCATCGGGGAAGTGGGCTTCGAAGCGGTGGAGCTCAAGCTCGGTCAGGCCGCAAAAGGCATCCAGGGCATGGGACGGGTTTCCTCCCTTGAGAAGGCGCTGAAACTCAGGGAATTCGGGATTGACGTTTTCCCTGATCCCGAAGATCCCGCTGTTCAAAAGGCGTGGCAACAAGGCAGGAGTGAACCATTCTGCAAGATAGACAGACTGCCTGAATGGGATGAAAAGTGGCTGGCCGCAAAGGTTTCCGATCTCAAAAAACGCGGTGCGAAGTTCGTCTCCCTCAAAAGCGGACCCTACAGGTTTGCCGACATGGCCAGGCTGATGTTGATGGCTTCCGGGGCGGGCGTGGATCTGGTCCTCGTCGACTCCGCCGGAGGCGGGACAGGGAACAGCCCCATACGGATGATGAACGAGTGGGGATATCCGCCCGTCTACATGGAAAGCTTTCTCTACGAACTCTGCCGGAAGATGAAGGACAAGGGGATGTTTGTACCGTCCGTCGCCATAGCGGGAGGGTTTGTCCTGGAGGACCAGGTTTTCAAGGGACTGGCCCTGGGCGCACCGCACATTAGTCTTGTCGGCATGGGCAGGGCGCCGATGGCGGCTGCCATGGTTGGGGACAAAATCGGTCGGATGATTGAAGAAGGAACCCTGACGGAAGATCTCAAGGCAAAGGGCGACACTGTCGAAGAGGTCTTCGACGGTCTTCCGGAACTGCGGGGCATTTACGGGGAAAGGGCCGCCGGGATTTCCTGCGGCGCCCTTGGAGTCTATAACTACATCAAGAGGGTGAACACAGGTCTGCAGCAACTCATGGCGCTTTGCCGGAAATATGACCTGAAAAGCCTCGAGCGGGATGACCTGATCGCCCTGACAAAGGAAGCGGCGGAGATTTCCGGGATCCCTTTTGCCATGGACCAGGACAGGGCCGAGGTCGACAGGATACTGGGCTAGAAAATCATGGCAAGGTCCCGCCGGCACATGGGAAGCAATGCTGGTGACCTTAAATCTGAAAATAAG
>JBNGCT010000081.1:0-7248 GCA_049974965.1 Thermovirgaceae bacterium | reverse complement strand
TACCCTCCGGCGATGCAGAGCCCGTGTAGCGCGGAAAGGACGAGAAGAACCAGCGTCTGCGGCAACCCAAGATCAAGGAGAATGTGATGTATATGACCCCTGTCCGGCGTAAATGGTGACTTCCCGCTAAAAATCCGGCGAAGTATCGAGGAAGACGTGTCGATGAAGGGAATCCCCCCGACGAGGAACAAACCTGCACACAAGACCGGCAGCGATGCTTCGGAGAAAAACCCTGCCCCGTCAATGCTCAGCTGGGACATGCACAAGAACCCCAGCAGCGTGCTCCCCCCGTCTCCGAGAAAGGTCCGGGCTACGGGAAAGTTCCAGTAAAACATCCCCAATGCCATTGCACCGACCGGGACCCACCAGGCGGGACGACCGATAACGATTCCAAAGAGACTGGTCATGAAAAAAAGCGTAAGGGCCAACCCGTTCATGCCGTCTATCAGATTGTAGGCACTGATGCCTCCCGCTATCCAGAAAAAGAGGATCACCCTCGACAGCGGCGGCACGGGCACAACGGAGACGACAAGAGCCGCAGCCACAAGGTGTCCGAGAAACCTGAAACGCGGGGAAAGCCCTTTCATGTCATCGACGTAGCCAAGGATGAAAACCAGCGTGGCTCCCGTGGCGACGGTCGTGATCCGGCTGATTGTTCCTGAAAAAAACAGCGCGACCATGAGATAGCCGATCCAGAACACAATACCCGAGCCCCTCGGCACAAGGCCCTGATGGCGCTTGCGCCCTCCGGGGGAATCCAGGATCCTGTAGCGCTCGGACAGCCGGATCGAAAAGGGCGTCACAAGAAGGGCCCATCCGAAAAAAGCCGCTCCCAGCAAAATCAGCTTCAAGGGGAAAACCGCCGTTTCGGCCAACCTGTCCCTCCCGTTTGCCTGTTTTTATTTCGTCCCGAAAAGCCTGTCCCCTGCATCGCCAAGACCGGGAACAATGTAGCCGTGATCATTGAGATGGCTGTCAAGGGCGGCGGTGAATATATCAACTTCGGGATGCTGTGAATGCACTTTTTCCACTCCCTCGGGAGCGGCTATCAGCGAAACCAGGGCTATCCTGCAACCGCCATGCCGCTTAACAAGTTCGATCGCAGCCGCCGCGGACCCCCCCGTGGCAAGCATGGGATCGACGATGTAAATGTCGCGTTCTTCGATGTCTCCCGGAAGTTTGCAGTAATATTCGACTGGTTCGAGCGTTTCGGGGTCCCTGTAGAGACCGATGTGCCCGACTTTTGCGTTGGGTATCAGCTGCAGGATGCCGTCCACCATTCCGAGTCCCGCTCGCAATATCGGGATGACGGCCATTTTCTTTCCCGCGAGGGACCATGCCTCTGTCTCGGTTATCGGAGTTTTGACCTGTACGGGCTCCAGCGGAAGATCCCTGGTGATCTCGTAAACCATGAGCCCCGCAATCTCCTGAACGAGTTCCCTGAAAACCTTCACGGGCGTCGTCTCGTCCCTGACCATCCCGATCTTGTGCCTGATGAGAGGGTGCTCGAAGGTCACGAGCCTGCCGCCGGCGTTTTTTCGCGAGGCCTGGCATCCGATTTCCTCCTCGCAGGTCTGGATCTTCCGGAACCTCTTCATATGGCGGCCGCCTTCAAAAGGCGTTCCGAGCCAGGCCAAAACAGCGTCAACGGCTTTCCCGTGATTCATTGCGCGTCCGCCGAGGGTGAGAACGTTCGCGTTATTGTGCGCCCTGCTGAGGCGGGCCGCCTCCTCAGAGCAAACATGGGCCGCGTACACACCGGGGATCTTGTTCGCGGCAATGGACATCCCGATGCCGGTCCCGCAAAAAAGGATCCCCCGTTCCGCCTCCCCCGCCGCTACGGCCATGGCGACTTCACGGGCGATATCGGGATAGTCCACGGGTTTGTCCGCGTTCTCCGTCCCCAGATCGCTGATTTCGATTCCTTCCACGGCAGCCAGGACATCCTTGACCCTTTCCTTGAGCTCAAACCCGGCGTGGTCAGATCCCAAAACTACGTGCATGCATCTTTCCCCCTCTTCCATCCCGACGGTTCCCCCGGCTTCTTCCCCGGGGGAAGGAACCTATGCCGGCATTCTTCAGTCACGTCCGAGAATCCGGTCGATAAGCGACCCTGCAACCGAATAGGGATCGGTTTTCCTGTCAGCCAGGTCCTGCAACAGTTCCGTTGTCCGTTCTTCCTCCCAGGCACGTTCGACGATCCGGGCGATCTCCCTGGAAAGGATCTCCTCCACTTCAATCTGCAAACGGTAAAACTTTCTTTTCCTGCCTTCCTCTGTTTCCTGCAGGTGCTTTTTGTGGTCTTCTATTCTCCCGCACAGGCCGTCGATACCTTCCGCCCGTTCCGCAATGGTCTGGACAACGGGAGGCCGCCAGGAACGGTCCGTCATCAAATCAAGCATCATGTTGACCTCCGTAACGACACGTTCGGCCCCCTCCCGGTCGGACTTGTTCACCACGAAGACATCGGCGATTTCCATGATCCCCGCTTTCATCACCTGGATGTCATCACCCATGCCGGGGACGAGGACAAGACATACCGTATCGGCGATCTTCACGATATCGATTTCTGACTGGCCGACACCCACCGTTTCTATCAGAACAACATCCTTGCCGCATGCGTCCATGATCAGCGCCGCTTCGTAGGTAGCACGGCTCAGGCCCCCGAGAGAACCTCTCGTTCCCATGCTGCGGATGAACACATCCCTGTCCAGGGAATGACCCTGCATTCTCAAACGGTCACCGAGCACGGCGCCGCCGCTGAAGGGACTTGAGGGATCCACAGCGATAACACCTACACTCTTTCCCTTCTTTTTCAACTCACTGATGAGCTTGTCCAGCAACGTGCTTTTTCCCGATCCGGGACTCCCGGTCACCCCGATAATATGGGCCTTTCCGGAATGCGGATAGACGGATTTCATGAGGTTTTCCGCAAAGGGCGATTCGCTTTCGACCATGCTGATCAGTCTCGCCATCGCCCTCTGATCACCCTGCAATGCATTTTCGACAAGTTTTTCCATGGCCTTTTCTTCCGTCTCGCTCAGGAACGGTCCGGGGCGCCCTGTTTCGAGGCCACGGCCTCCTCAAGCCACCGGATGCACTCTTTCGTGGGCGTTCCAGGGCCAAATATCGCTCCGGCTCCCATCTCCTTCAGCTTCGGAATGTCCTCCTCGGGAATCACTCCTCCGCCGAACACAAGAATGTCCCCGGCTCCCTTTCCCTTCAAAAGTTCGATGATCGCCCTGAAATAATGCTCGTGGGCACCGCTCAGAATGCTGATCCCGATGGCGTCGGCATCTTCCTGGATCGCCGTCTCGACGATGCTTTCCGGGCTCTGCCGCAGTCCCGTGTAGATCACTTCCATGCCCGCATCACGAAGCGCACGGGCGACTACCTTCGCTCCGCGGTCATGACCGTCAAGGCCGGGCTTCGCAACCACAACCCTCCTCTTGCGCTTTTCCATCGACTTCGTACCTCCCGTCCCGTCGCCTGACCTTCGACCGGCGTTGCGGCAAACCTCACCGATTCAGGATATCTATCCCCGCAAAAGCGTAGAAAGCAAAATAAATCGCTCCTGCAAAAACAAACCCCAGCAGGATACGAAGGAACAGGATTGTCCCCCCGCCGCCGGGCCACTTCCCCTCGCCTATCCTGACAACGGCCCGCGAAATCAGCAAGGCGAGAAGAAAGAACCCAAGCGCCATAAAGGCCTGTAAATTCACCGGCGACATGATATTCCTCCCGCTCTTTTTCTCACAGGTTCGCACAAAATGCACCGCCAAGTATTGTAGCAGGAACGAGCGCCAGGAAAACGTTTCAAAAAAAGGCGGCCCCGCCGGGGCCGCCTTCAGCTGTTTCGGAACGCTTCCGGCATAATCGGAGGACTTTTCCCAAAGGGACACTATTGACCAGCCGTTTCCTCACTGATAATCCGTTCCGGAGGCAGGTGTATCTGCTTGAGTACCGAAATGGCCACCTCCAGCGCCCTTTTCCCGTCCATGATCCCCACGAGGGGCTGACGTCCCTCCCTCACGCATGTAACGAAATGCTGCAGTTCCAGCTTGAGTGGCTCGCGTTTCGGGAAAACGGGATGCTCAATCACTTCCATCAGGCTGCTCCCTTTTTCTCTGATGCATCGATGAATAGAGACATCCTGGGTCTCGTAGTTCAGCGAGATAAACCGCTCCGGTTCCATAATCTCAAGCTGTCTCAGGCGCCTTTCCGAAACACGGCTGACGAGAATATGGGCCAGTGTCCCGTTCTCAAAGGAAATCTGCGCCGTCGCGACATCCTCCAGGGGTGACCTGATGGACCGCCCCATGGCCATGATCGACGTGATCTCCGAAGGAACGAGGGAAAGAATGATATCGATGTCATGAATCATCAGGTCGAGGACAACACCGACATCATTGATGCGTGAGGAAAAAGGCCCCATCCGTCGTGACTGGAGGAAAAGGGGCTTTTTCACGATATTCCGTACATGCTGGACGGCGCTGTTGAATCGCTCGATGTGCCCGACCTGCAGGACGAGATTTTTCGAGGCAGCAAGCCTGAGAAGGCTTTCAGCCTCCTTGACGGTGGAGGTGACGGGCTTCTCTATCAGAACGTGACATCCGGATTCGAGCGACATTCTGGCAACTTCGTAGTGATCAACGGTTGGAACCACAACGCTGACGGCGTGGGGCCGCGCCGCCGCAAAAAACTTCTCCACATCCGTGTAGTGCGGGACACCGAGCATCTCCCCGATGGAGGCCGCCCTGTCCTCGTTGACATCTACGACACCGACGACATCGGTGTTCAGCAGTTCTGTGTAGACTCTTGCATGATGATAGCCAAGGTGCCCGACCCCGATAACACCAACGCGCAAAGGCCCCATCAATGATCACACTCCAGAATTGGGATTGCTGAAAACCCTTGGACCACTACAATCATTTTCCCCACTGTCGTTGTCTTTGTGGCCTGAGGAAACAATCCTCGCGAGGAGTACGTTCCGGTGCGTGTCCCCTGCACGGTAGGAATAAAAAATGTCATTTCTGCAACGTGTACAGTAGGGAATACGGGAAACCGCATTTTCCGGGATCCCAAAATCCAGTAACTGGTGTTCGATCATTCCCGGGAGGTCAAAATGTACCTGCTCCCTTTTGAGAATAACATATTCTCCCGGAAAGACTTTCCTTCCCCACCGTGTCGAGGGATCTTCAGTGTTTCTCCCGTAGCACTCCCTGCAAATGCCCGGACCAACCCATGCAATGACGCCTTCAAGGGAGCCGGGGCCACAGGTTTCCAGGACACTCGACAAAATGGCCGATACCACGTTCTTCCCTGTTCCCGCAAATCCCGAGTGTCCGAGGGCAAGCCAGGTGCACGGAACGCGGCCATACAAGATCACGGGCACGCAGTCAGCGAACTGAAGGCTCCCGGCAATATCTGTCGTCCATATAAACAGGCCGTCAGCCTCCGGTCTCGCCGGGAGACAGGAAGCCTTCCCTGTCCTGATAACGGCCCTTCCATGAACCTGCCTCGGCGAGGCCACGGCAAGCCCCGTGGGGCCTCCTGAAACCTGCGAAACTATCCGGCGTGGATCACCTTCAGCCCTTTCGGTCATTGGACCCCTGGCGTACAGCCTGACGAAAGCTTCCCGCCCCCCGAGATAGGAAAGAATCCACTGCCCTGCTGATTGTTCAAGGGTCCAGGCATCAGTTCGAAACGGCATCACGTTGTCTCCTCAGGTTCAATCAGCGTGAGGATTTCTGAAAGAAGGTACAGGCTTCCGCAGCAAAGCACCGTCCGGTTCTTCTTCAAGGCCGCCTCGAGGGCTTCTGCAGGCGATTCAACAGCCTTCACCCCGGCAGGCCAACCCGTCCCGTGAAGGGCCGCTTCAAGCAGGCACGTCGGCTCGGCGGATCGTTCCATTCCCGAAACACGTGTCAAAAAGAGGCTGCCCCCGGTTTTCTTCAGGAGATCAAGGGATTGACAGTAGTCCTTGTCTTTCATCGAGGCAAAGACAATGGAGATTTCTCCATCCAGGGAAAGATCCGATATGGTCTTTACCAGTGCCGCCGTGCCCTGGGGGTTGTGGGCACCATCCAGGATAACGGTGTGATCCTTCGTCCTCCTGATGTCAAACCTCCCGGCCAAACGGGCTTTCCTGAAACCAGCCCTCATGTTCTCCTCCGTGACGGGAACGGTTCCGCCTGGAAGACGAGTGAGCGCGGCAATGGCATTCACGGCGTTTGCAGCCTGGTGAACCCCGATAAGGCCTGTCTGGAGGTTCCGGTATGTTTTTCCCATGAACGAGACATCGAAAAGGGTCCCCTCCGGGTCGGTTTTTCTGACGGTCCACGTGGCCGCCGAGGAGAGGATGACACCGTCGTTTCCCAAAAGCCTGCATCGGCGGCTGTACATTTTCTCCAGCTGTTCGTTTCCGCCGGCGAAACAGCTTTTCCCCGAAGGTCTGAGGACGGCGAATTTTTCCTCAGCCACGCCGGTGAGGCTGTCTCCCAGGTATTCCCCGTGATCCAGACCAATGGCGGTAAGAACCGACACAAGAACGTTCGAAAGGATGTTCGTCGCATCAAGCCGGCCACCAAGGCCGGCCTCCACGACGGCGATCTCCGCATTCCCGGTTGCGGCCAGCAAAAAAGCAGCCGCCGTGGATACCTCAAAAAAAGTCGGTGCCTCCCCGGTCTTGTGAAGCACCGGCTCAAGCAAATCAATTGCGTGATGCCATGCGCCAGGTTCCATAAGCTCTCCGCCCACACGAAGCCTTTCACCGAAATGGGTCAGGTGGGGGCTTGTATAGAGCGCCGTCCTGTATCCTGCGTGTCTGAGGACGGACTCGATCAAGACCGACGTGGATCCCTTTCCATTGGTCCCGACAACGTGTACCGCGAGGAAGGAACGCTCCGGGTGCCCGACCCCTTCCAGAAGCCCGGCAATTCTTGAAAGCCCCGGCCTGATACCGGGATTCGCAAGATTCATCAGCCGTTTCTCTACCTCGTCGAAGGCGGTCGCCGCAGCATTCCGCTGTTTCATGAAGGACGCCCTTCCTCCCGTCCTGTGATGTTCTGCCATTACGCACGGCGCAGGCTTTCAAGGTTCCTCTCTATGTTGCGGACCCTTTTCTCGTGCTCTGCAAGCCTGAATTTTTCTTTTTCCACGACCTCCTGCGGAGCATTTTGGAGGAATTTCCCGTTTTCGAGTTTTTTCCTGCATTTCTCCGCCGCCTTTTCGCTTTTCTCCATTTCC
>JBNGCT010000080.1:0-7367 GCA_049974965.1 Thermovirgaceae bacterium | reverse complement strand
GCTTACGTAGTACAGCATGCCCTCTGTCGGCTCATGCTCGACTTCCAGGTCCGACAGCGCCGTGTGGCACCTGGGGCACCAGTTGATGATGTATTTCCCCTTGTATATGAGTCCTTCTTTGTACAGCCTTACGAACACGGCCCGGACGGCCCGCGACAGCCCCTCGTCCATGGTAAAGCGTTCCCTGCTCCAGTCGCAGGAAGCCCCGAGCTTTTTCAACTGGTTGATGATGCGGTTTCCGTACTCTTCCTTCCACTCCCAGACTTTTTCGACAAAGGCCTCTCTACCCACGTCGTACCGGGATTTGCCCTCCTCCTGAAGCCTGCGTTCAACGACGTTCTGCGTCGCTATCCCGGCATGGTCCGTTCCGGGGAGCCACATGACGTTTTTCCCCTTCATCCGCATATACCGGCAGGTAATATCCTGGAGGGTGTTGTTCAGGGCATGTCCCATATGCAATGAACCTGTGACATTCGGCGGGGGGATGACGATGCTGAAAGGTTCTTTCCCCTCATCGGGTTCCGAGTGGAAAAGTCCCGTTTCAAGCCACCAGGCGTACCACTTGTCCTCTATCGGGGCAGGGTCGTAGGCTTTTCCGATTTCAAGGCCTTTGTCGGTCATTGTCGTGCGTCCTCCTTTGCAACCTGTCATTTCTGTGTCAGATTGCCGCCTTCACGGGAATTTCGAAAATCCTCGGGCAGTCCGGCCAGAAAATCGTCGATCGTTTTCCTGAGTTCATCGACAGCAATGTTCTTTTCCGTCGAAACATAGAGGGGAGCCCCCATCGTTTCCGGAAGATCCCGGATATGCTTTTGATACATCCCGGCGCGTTTTGTCGGCGGTATCTTGTCGGCCTTGGTAAAGGCGATCAGAACGGGAATCCTGTTAGCTGAAAGCCAGTGCTGGAGTTGCCTGTCATTCTCCAGCATTCCGTGGCGGAAATCAACGAGATGGACCATAAGCGCCAGGGATCTCCGTTTCGCGATGTACCCTTCGATAAGTCCGGCCCAGTGTGCCCGCTCTTTCTTCCCCCTTTTGGCAAAGCCAAAGCCGGGGAGGTCGACGAGGTGGAAAGCTCTTTCGGCCTGGACCATGTAAAAATTGATGCTACGTGTTTTTCCGGGGTCCCGGCTCACTTTCGCGATCCGTCTTTTCAGGAGAGCGTTGATGAGCGAAGATTTTCCGACGTTCGACCTTCCTGCAAAGGCGATTTCCGGCAGCACGCCTTCGGGGAGTTGATCGGAACTGAAGGATGTCGCAACGAGCGCCCCCGTCCACGTCGATTCAGTCATTTTCAGGCATCCACGGCGTTACGCAACACTTCCAGGACATTGCTCCTGAAGTTCAGTGTTATGCCTTTCGTGATCCAGGCCGGCATCTCTTCAAACTCCGGCCCGTTCGCCGCCGGAAAAATCACTTCCGCCAGACCATGCCTTTTTGCCGCAAGCAGTTTTTCCCTCACGCCCCCGACGGGGAGAATTTCGCCCCTAAGGGTGATCTCGCCGCTCATGGCGATGTCGCTTCTCACCGGTTTTCCAGACAGGACCGAATACATCACCGTCGCCAGGGCGATTCCGGCGGAAGGGCCATCCTTGGGTATGGCCCCCTCCGGCACGTGCACGTGTAGGTCTGTCTTGTCCCACTTGAAGTTTTCCAAGCCGAGGTCCAGGGCATGTGCCTTGATGTATCCCAGGGCTGTCTGTGCCGATTCCTGCATGATCTCTCCCAGGTTGCCCGTGAGAACAACCTTCCCCGTGCCTTCCATGACGGCCGACTCGATGACAAGGACATCTCCGCCGGATTCCGTCCAGGCGAGGCCTATGACAGCCCCTTTCTGAGGCCTTTGCGGAAGGCGGGCATCATAATGTTTGGGAGTCCCGAGATAGTTCCGAAGATCCTTTACGGTCACTTTCACGACCGGGACGGGGGATTTTTTTCTGCGCCCCTTGTCCTCGACCAGGCGCCGAGTCACTTTCCTCGCTATTCTCGCCAGTTGCCTTTCAAGCTCCCTGACTCCCGCCTCACGGGTGTAGTCGTTGATGGTTTTCTTGACGGCGTTGGGGGAAAAGCTCAGAAAATCCTTTTCCAGGCCATGTTCCGCGATCACTTTCCGAACAAGATGGCGCCTGGCGATCTGATATTTTTCCTCGGCGACGTATCCCGGAAGGCGTATGATCTCCATCCGGTCCTGCAACGGTTTCGGTATTGTATGCGTCACATTCGCCGTGGTGATAAACAACACGTGGCTCAAATCAACGGGGACTTCGAGAAAATGATCAGTAAAGCTGTTGTTCTGCTCCGGGTCCAGGACCTCGAGCAGAGCCGCCGAGGGATCCCCCCTGAAGTCGGCCCCGATCTTGTCGACCTCGTCCAGGAGCATGACAGGATTATTCGTCCCCGCCTGCCTGATCTTCTGGATGATCCTGCCGGGCAGCGACCCGATATAGGTCCTCCTGTGCCCCCGTATTTCCGCCTCGTCACGAATGCCGCCAAGTGACATGTTGACAAAGCTTCTTCCAAGGGCCCTGGCGATCGATCTCCCCAGGGAAGTTTTTCCCACGCCGGGTGGGCCGACAAAACAGAGGACCTGTGACTTCGTTTTGCTTCCCGCCTGTTTCCTGACCGCCAGAAATTCCAGAATCCGTTCCTTGGCTTCCTCAAGTCCCCAATGGTCCTCCTGAAGGACCTTCTCGGCGTACCTGATGTCAACGGTATCCCGCGAGCGTTTTTTCCACGGGAGGTTGACGAGCCAGTCCACATACGTTCGAACCACCGTCGCCTCCGCTGAAAGGGACGGCATCTTCGAAAGGCGCTCTATCTCGTATAGCGCCTTTTCCTGGACCTCAGAAGGCATCCCCGCTTCCTTTACCTGCTCCTTCAGTTTCTCCGCCTCGGAGGACTCGTCGGTCTGTCCCAGTTCATCCTGAATGACCTTGAGTTGCTCCCTGAGATAAAACTCCTTCTGCCCTTTTTCGAGCTCCTGACGGACCCTTTCGTGAATGGACTGTTCCACTTCGAGAATCTCTATTTCCCGCAAAAGGATTTTCAGGATTTTTTCAAGCCGTTCCGCTGTATCGGCTGTTTCAAGCAATTCCTGCCTGGCCGGGATCCTGATCTGGAGATGAGACGCGACAAGGTCCGCCAGGAAACCGGGGTCATCCACATTTGCGAGGGACATCATGACTTCCGCAGGTATCCTTGGATGAAGGGAGACATACGTCTCGAATTGCGCCGAGACGGAACGTTTGAGCGGTTCCAGTTCGTCGGTTTCCGCCCTGGTCCGGGAGGGCAACCTCGAATACCTGCATTCGAAATGGTCCTCATTCACGTACATGCTCTCTATAATGAGCCGCTCGAGCCCCTCGACAAGGACCTTCGTCGAACCGTCCGGAAGCCTGACCATCTGTACGATCGACGCTTCCGTGCCTACACTGTAGAGGTCCTCCGGTTCAGGCTCATCCTGGTTCATGTCTTTCTGGGTGACGATACAGACCTTACGGTCACGTTCAGCCGCTTCTTCAAGGGCTCTCCTGGATCGCGGCCTGCCGACGAAAAGCGGGGCCACTACGCCCGGAAAGAGCACGAGATCCCGAACGGACAGAACGGGAAGTGTCCCGGGGCTTCCGTCATTCTCGGTAGTGGTCAAATTACGCGACCTCCTCGTCGTCCTTGAAGAATTCCATTTCGGGCGCTGCCCTCCCGAGGACAAAATCCTCGTTGACGACGACCCTCGAAAGGGTGTCCGCCTGGGAGGGAAGTTCATACATGAGATCCAGCATGATGGATTCCATGATGGACCTCAAGCCCCTGGCCCCGGTTTCCCTGGTCGCGGCCTTTCTGGCGATGGCCCTGAGGGCTCCCTCAGTGACATCCAGGGAAACGCCTTCCATCATGAACGATTTCTTGTACTGCCGGATCAGGGAGTTCCTGGGTTCCGTCAGAATACGGACAAGAGCGTCTTCATCAAGCCCCTCAAGGGCTGTGATCACGGGAAGCCTTCCGATGAATTCCGGAATAAACCCGAAAGTCATCAGGTCATCAGGCTGGACTTCCTTGAAAAGCGCCGATTTCTGACGCTTGCCCTCTTCGATGATCCGTCCCCCGAATCCTATCGCTTTCTTGTTCACCCTTCTGGCGATGATGCTCTCCAGGCCGTCAAAAGCGCCACCACAAATGAAAAGGATATTCTTTGTGTTTATCTGTATAAACTCCTGGTATGGATGTTTTCTGCCACCCTTGGGCGGAACATTTGCGATGGTCCCCTCAATGATCCTGAGAAGGGCCTGCTGGACACCTTCTCCGGAAACATCCCTGGTGATGGATGTAGATTCCGACTTTCGCGCGATCTTGTCGATTTCATCGACGTAAATAATGCCCTTTTCGGCTCGCGCAACGTCGTAGTCGGCAGCCTGGAGAAGCCGGACGAGAATGTTTTCCACGTCCTCCCCGACATAGCCGGCTTCCGTGAGCGTGGTTGCATCAGCGATGGCAAAGGGGACCTTGAGCTGTTTCGCCAGGGTCTCGGCAATAAGGGTCTTCCCGGAACCCGTCGGGCCGATGAGCAGGATGTTGCTCTTCTGCATTTCCGCGTCGGTTCCGCCCTCAATGGCTTCTACCTCTTCCCTGATCCGTTTGTAATGATTGTAAACGGCCACGGACATGACTTTTTTCGCATGTTCCTGCCCGATAACGTACTGGTCCAGAAAGGCCTTGAGCTCCTTCGGCCTGGGCGGGTTCTCGATAACTCCCTGGATTTCCTCCAGGCCCGAGAACCCGGGATCGGTTCCTTCAGCCGCCTGCAAGGCAAGGGAGCCCTTATCCGAAAGGGAATCCTCATTCTCCTGAAGAATCAGATTGCAAAGATTGACGCATTCGTTGCATATATACACGCCAGGGCCCGCAATCAGCTTCAGGACTTCATCCTGGCTTTTCCCGCAGAATGAACACCGGGCATCCCGGTACTCGTCACCTGAATACGACATGCAGGACATCCTTTCATAAAGTGATTTCCGGCCGGTTGACCTCTGTTTCGGTCCTCTGCTCACCGGCCGGTTTGCTTCGTACCCGTTTTGCGATTTCCGGCGTTTCCCGGAAGAAAATGCTGACTACCGCTTCTCTATGACCTTGTCCACTATCCCGTACTGCACCGCTTCCTCGGCGGACATGAAAAAGTCCCTGTCGGTATCCTTTTCGATACGTTCGCGAGGCTGGCCCGTGTGATGAGTCAGGATATCGTGGAGACGGTCTTTCAGACGCATGATCTCCCTGGCGTGGATCTGGATATCCGCCGCCTGTCCCTGTGTTCCGCCGAGGGGCTGATGCAGCATGATCCGTGCGCTCGGAAGGGCGACACGTTTTCCGTCGCTCCCGCCCGCGAGAAGGACGGCCGCCATGCTCGCGGCCTGGCCGACGCATATTGTCGCCACCGGGCACTTTACGTACTGCATGGTGTCATAAATCGCCAGTCCCGAGGTAATAACGCCGCCGGGGCTATTGATATAGACATGCACGTCCTTTTCAGGGTCTTCGCTTTCCAGAAAAAGCATCTGCGCCACGACCAGATTGGCAAGGTGATCGTCTATGGCCTCTCCGATAAAAATGATCCTGTCCTTGAGCAGGCGGCTGTAAATATCATACGCACGTTCACCTCTTCCGGTCTGCTCGATGACCATGGGGACAAGCATCAGGCGTCACTCTCCTGTTCATCGTTTTTCGCCTCTTTGTTTTCCTCCGTGGGTTTTTCCTCTTTGACCTGCACGGCCTCGAAAAGGCGATCGACGGTTTTTCTGTAACGGATTTTGCCGAAAACCTGACCAAGACGGTCCTTGTCGTTTGCCAGCATCTGCTGAACCTTTTCGGCTTCAGCTCCGACGGACCGGGCGAGCTCGTGGATTTCCTGCTGGAGGTCCTGTTGTTCCACCTGGATTTTTTCCATGTCGGCAAAGGATTCCAAAACCAGCGAGCGTTTGACAAGATTTTCGGCGTGCTGTCTCAATTCCTTTTCGTGCTCCTCTTCATTTACGCCGATGTCCTTGAAATATTCCCCGCGGGATTTGCCCGTCTGCTGCTGTATTCGCTGCTCCTCATCCTTCCTGAGACTCTCCATCTGTCTTTCAACGAGTTTCCCCGGAACCTCCACGGAAGATGTCTCACAGAGCCTTGCGACCGCTTCTTCCCTGCTTTTTTCAAGACTCTCAGCTTCAAATCTCGAATCAAGGGCCTCACGGACCTTTTCCCTGAAGGCTTCCTCCGTCTCGACGTCTTCGCCGAAAATCTTCGAGTAGAGTTCCGGGCCAGGCTCGGGGAGCCGTTTCTCCGTGATCGAGAGAATTTTCAGGTGATACCGAATGGTTTCGGCAGGCTTCTTCGGGTCTTCGGGGTCTTCAATGGATATCTCCACCGTGGCTTCGTCCCCCACGTTTTTCCCGATCAGCGCCTCCCGGAACTCTTCCCTGACATTGCCTTCGGCAAGATCAATATCGGTTTTTCGGGGTTCCTGGGTTTCTTCTGATTCTTCATCCTGGGTATATTCCACCTGGACCACGTCGCCTTCTCCGGCGGGTCGTTCAGACACCGGTTCCTTCTCTGCAAAGGATTGTCGAACCTGGGCTATTGCCTCATCTATCATATCGTCATTCACATCGACGACACGTTTTTTCACCTCGAGTTCCGTCGCGTTCCCCAGCTCGACCTCGGGCCGCGTCTCGAAGGTGAATGTCATCACCAGGGGTTCATTGTCCTCTAGAGTCTCTATATCCACTTTCGGACGGTCGATAAGCTCGAGCTCGTATTCCTCGATCAGGGTATCGATCGTTTTGGGCAACAATTTTTCAAGGGCCTCGGACTGGATCGTCTCCCTCCCGAGGTGCAGCTCGAGGATGTTTCTCGGCACCTTGCCCTTCCGGAACCCCTTGATGTCTACCTTTTCCTTCAGTTCCGCAATTGCCTCTTCAACGGATTCTTTGAATTCACCCTCAGGCACTTCCGCCTTGATCTTCACAACATTCTTTTCCTGGGAAACAATTTCCGAACGCACAACGCGACAACTCCCTCCGAGCCTCATTTTCCATTCTTCGGTGATATCCGGGGGCCGAAGAAGGAATCCAAGATAGTCTTCTTTCCCGGCAAACTCCAAAATATTAGCATAAGGTGCAAAAAGGTCAAACCTTTTTCCACTTCAACAATTCTTCTGCACCGGCAATAAAAACCGCCCCTTGCACAACAGTATACCCCCCGTGCCGTTGAACTCGGGGGGTATCGGGAAATTATCAGCAGGCGCCGGCCTCCTGGTCCATGCTGGTGCGAGAGAGGGGATTCGAACCCCTAAAGCCTTGCGGCTACTGGATTCTAAGTCCAGCGCGTATGCC
>JBNGCT010000079.1:0-7485 GCA_049974965.1 Thermovirgaceae bacterium | reverse complement strand
TTCACCTCCGGCTCAGGCTTGCTGAGCCATCCATTCCGTTCTCAACAACGAACAGTCCTTTCCTTCAGAGTCGATGAGGCGATGGAGAAAGGTCGTCCCCGGTCCTGTGTCCCGCCTCACCAAAGACCGTATCCTGTCTCCGTAGCCGGCGGAATTCTTGAAAACGGCATCGACCACTGCCGGTGCCATGTTTTCGAGAATCTCCGGCGGAACCGTTTCGACGGCCCATTCGATATATCTGGCGTTGTTGACATGACGGTTCACGTCCAGGTCGTGGAGCCTCACCGAAAAGGACATCTCGCGAACGGGTTTTTCAAGCCGCGGGATGTCGGGGAAACGGGCGTCGAGGTCGGCGGACAGGTTTTTTTCATATGACGGGGGCATGACCGAATCAAGCCTCACGGGCCGGCCCCGGGAAAGGTTCACCACGATCCATGAAGATTGTGCGAAGACCAGTTCCGCGCCCTTTTCGTCTTCCATGGTGAAATTCCGCAGCGAGTAGAGGTTCCGCTCCGGCCGGTACCACGTCCGGACCCGCAGGTGCTCCCCGCAGGCGGGAAGCCTGCTGAAGACAAGCCGGTACCGGTGAAGGACCCAGGTGAAACCCTGTGCGAGCAAATCCCTCACCCCGAGGCCCAGCTCATCGGCATGTTCGCCTGCCGCGTCCTGAAACCGGTTCGCCACGCTGACGATCTTCATTCTTCCATGAGGGCCCATTTCCGAATGACCCGCACGAAAGGCGGTGCAGTATTCCACGTGACATCGCTCCTTCAGACCGGTTGCGGTCGCCCCTGCGCCGGCGAGCTGTCCCGGTGGAAAGGGGATCCATCCCGCATTCCCATTGTACCGTCATCTCCTTCGGTCATATAGGTCAGGTTACATCAATCTCTCTTCCCACATTTCTGTCCTGGTTTCTGTCTGCTTTTTGCAGTTTGCATCACCCAGGAGCGGGGATTTTCCTTTCCCGGCAGACAAAAAGGGCCGCACCGACTACTGCAGGCCCGGTTTCTTTTTTTCGGAACAATCCGGATATTACGGATACAAGGGGAAATGGCAGGCGACGGTTCTTTCACCGACAGGACAAACGGGCGGTTCCTCTTTGCGGCAGATATCTCCCGCATAGGGGCACCGGGGGTGGAACCGGCAGCCGGGGGGAATGTCCACGGCGCTCGGGATCTCGCCGGCAAGGCGCATCTTTCGTCGGTTTCTCTTGTGAGGGTCGCAAACGGGTACCGCCGACAAAAGCAGCTTCGTGTAGGGGTGCAGGGGGGATGCGAAAATTTCCGCGGTGCCTCCCGTCTCGACACACTTCCCGAGGAACATGACCCCCACGTCCTCCGCCAGATGACGGACCACGCTGAGGTCGTGGGTGATGAAAAGAATGGTGAGACTGAAACGCTCCTGCAGTTCCTGGAGCAGGTTGAGGATCTGCGCCTGGATGGAGACGTCCAGGGCCGAAACGGCCTCGTCGCAGACGATGAAACGCGGCTGGAGGGCCAGGGCCCTGGCGATCCCGATACGCTGGCGCTGACCACCGGAAAACTGGTGGGGATACTTCACCGCCGATTCGGCGCCAAGGCCGACGATATCGAGGAGTTCAGCGACCCTTCCCCCCCTTTCCCTCCGGGTCTGGCGAAGGTGCGTCGCAAGGGGTTCGGCGACGATGTCGCCCACCCGCATCCGGGGGTCAAGGGACGCATAGGGATCCTGAAAGACAATCTGCATGTCCCGCCGATGTTCGCGCATCCGGCGGCGGTCAAGATCAAGGAGGTTCCGCCCGTCGAAAATGACTTCACCCGCCGTGGGCTCTTCCAGGAGGAGCAGAAGACGGCCCAGGGTGGTCTTGCCGCATCCGGACTCGCCCACGAGGGCGAAGGTCTTTCTCGCCCGCACGGCCAGGTCCACACCGTCGACGGCACGGATTTGGCCCCTTCCCCGCCCGAAAACCCCCGCTTTGAGGGGGAAATATTTTTTCAACCCCCTTGCCTCCACCAATGGTTCAGACACGGGTCTCACTCCCTTCGCCGGCCAAAAGGCACCTTGCGAAATGCCTTCCGCCCAAAGACACCATGGACGGCAGCTGTTCGTGACACAGGGGGCGAGCCGTTTCGCACCGCGGGGCGAAGGAACATCCCCTTATTTCTTCCGACAGGGCCGGGACGGTCCCTTCGATGGCGTGAAGCTTCCGCTTCGGGATCCTTTCGTCGATCCTGGGTATCGATTTGAGGAGCCCCCGGGTGTAGGGGTGGACGGGGTCGTCGAAGATATCGAAGACGCTCCCCTGCTCCACCACCTTCCCGGCGTACATGACGTAAACATCATCGCAGACTTCCGCCACGACGCCCAGGTCGTGGGTGATCAGGATGATGGAGGTGTCGGGCCCTTTCATCAGGCTCTTCATGAGATCCAGGATCTGGGCCTGGATGGTCACATCCAGGGCCGTCGTTGGCTCGTCGGCGAGCAGGAGCTTCGGTTCACAGATCATGGCCATGGCGATCATGACCCGCTGCCGCAATCCGCCCGAAAGCTGATGCGGGAAGGTCCAGAGCCTCTTTTCGGGATCGGGGACCCCCACCAGGTCGAGCATCTGGAGGACCTTTTCCCTGATCTGCGGCCGCCTGAGGCGCGTATGGAGCCGGAGGGGCTCTGCGACCTGCCGCCCGATGGGAAGCACGGGGTTCAGGGACGTCATGGGTTCCTGGAATACCATTGAAATATCCCTCCCCCTGATCCCCGCCATTTCTTCCGGACTTTTGTCGAGAAGGTCCCCGCCGTCGAAGAGGATCCGTCCTCCGGTGATGCGCCCCGGCGGTGACGGGACGAGTCCCATGATCGAAAGGGCCGTCACGCTCTTGCCGCACCCCGATTCGCCCACGAGGCCCGTGATGGTTCCAGGCCTGACGGCAAGGTCCACGCCGTCCACGGCACGTACGACGCCCTTTCGTGTGAAAAACCGGGTCACGAGGTTTCTGATCTCGAGAAGGCTGTCCTGTCTCATCGGAAACCCTCAGTCCTTCATGTAGGGGTCGATGGCGTCGCGGAAGCCGTCACCCATGAAATTGAAGGCCAGCACGGTCACGAAAATCGCCACACCCGGCAGGATCGCCACCCAGGGTGCCGAAAAGAGGAATTCCTTCCCCCTGGAGACCAGAAGCCCCCAGCTCGGCGTCGGCGGCTGCGCCCCCACCCCCAGAAAGCTCAGGCTGGCCTCGAACATGATCGCCTCGGGGATGCGAAGGGTGAAGAGCACGATCAGCGCCGGGAGGCAGTTCGGGAAGATGTGCCGCGCCATGATGACCGTATCCCTGACGCCGATGGCCCGCGCCGCCTCGACGAATTCCATCTCTTTCAGCGACAGGACCTGGGACCTGACGACCCGTGCGGCACCGGCCCATCCCACCAGGCTCAGGGCAATGAAGATGTTGAAAAGCGAGGCCCCCAGGGTATACATGACCACGAGGGCCAGAAGAAGGGAAGGAAAGGCCATGACCACGTCGGCCAGGCGCATGATCAAAAAGTCCGTGCGACCCCCGGCGTACCCGCTCAAAACGCCCAGAAACCCTCCCAAAAAGACGGTGATCAAGCTCGGGACAAGCCCCACCAAAAGGGAGATTCTGGCGCCGTAAACCACCCGGGTGAAAAGGTCCCTGCCGAACCTGTCCGTTCCGAACCAGTGTTCCGCCGAGGGCTTGAGAAACTGGTCGTCCAGGTTCATCCCGTAGGGGTCGCAGGGGGTGACCAGGGGTGCGGCCACGGCAAGGAAGGCAAGGACAAGGACCACCGACAGCCCGGCGAGGGCCGTTTTGTTCCGCCTGAAGGATCTCAGGATATCCCCGAGCAGGGTCTCCCCTCCAAGGTCTGCAAGGACCTTCCTGCCTGACCCGGCACCGGCGGAGGGGCCCTCCGGGGCTGCCGCTTTCTGCGGCCTAAAGACCGACCGAGGGGGTTTCATCGTCCCGCCTGCCCTTCATCAAACCTGATCCTCGGATCCAGGAAAGAATACAGGATATCCGCCGCCAGGTTCCCCAGGATGACCAGCAACGTGGCGAAGAGGACGGCCCCCTGGAGCAGGGGCATGTCCCTGGTCTTGATGGCGTCCACGGCGATCCGGCCGAGTCCGGGAATGCCGAAGACGCTCTCGGTGATCACCGCTCCCGACAGGAGGCTCGCCACCTGGATGGCCATGACGGTCACCACCGGCAGGAGGGCGTTCTTGAGGGCGTGCCCCGTGATGACCTGAAGGCCATGGACGCCCTTCGCCCTGGCCGTCCTGATGTAGTCCCTTCGCATCACGTCAAGAAGGCTCGACCGGGTGAGCCTCGCAATGAGGCCCGCCGAGCTCCACCCCAAAACGACCGCCGGAAGGATCACGTATTGCCACCCGTAGAAGCCCGCCACGGGCAGCCACTCGAGCTTGAGGGCAAAGACGTACTGGAAAAGGAGGGCGGACCAGAAGATGGGCATGGAAACCCCTGTCAGGGAAAAGCCCATGAAAAAGTAGTCGGGCAAAGAGTACTGCTTCACCGCTGAAAGGATACCCGCCGGGATGCCGATGATCCATGAAAAGACCGCCGCCGAAAGCGCAAGCACGAGGGTCTTGGGAAAAGCCTGCATGATGAGTCCCGTCACGGGGCGCTGGAGCTTGTAGGAAACCCCGAAGTCACCGTGCAGGACACCCCACAAAAAGCGCAGGTACCTGACGAGCCACGGGTCGTCCAGGTGCATCTGCTCCCTGACCCTGGCGATCACATCGGCGCTCGCCTTTTCCCTCATGAGGATCGCCACGGGGTCGCCGGGAACCACGTTGAGCAGGAAAAAAACGACGAAGGTGATGCCCAGCAAAACGGGAACGGCAATGATGATCCGTTTCAGGACATATCGAGACATCGGCGGGGCTCCTCAGGTTCAGGGTCTGCTTCCGGCAAAGGGGCCCCTTTCCGCAAGGGGCCCCGGCCCGGTTCCGTTCAAAAAGTCCCCAAAAAGGGCCTCTATTCCACGTCCATATGGTAGTAGGACATGTCGCTCCAGCCGTTCCAGGGGACCACGAATTCCTTTACCTTTTCGCTCACCACGTAGATGTGGTCCAGCGTAAAGAGCGGCACCCAGGCGGCCTGCTCGTGAACGATCTTCTTTTCAAGGTCCCGATAGAGGGCGATCCGTTCGTCGGGATCGGAAATGCTGCGGGCGTTCTCGATGGCCTCGAAAACCTCCTCGTCGTCGTTGTTGAAGGACCTGACCACCGTGCCGGACCGGCTGAAGAAGGTGTAGAAAAAGTTGTCGGGATCGTTGAAGTCGGCCGACCAGACCTGGATGTAGGGATTCACGTCGCCCTTTTTCCTGGTGGCGTAGTAGGTCGACTCGTCCACCTGCTTGATGTGTACCCGGAAGCCGGCTTCCGCCACCATGTTCTGGATGATCTCGCTCATGGTCACCCAGTTCTGGCTCCAGCTGCTGACCTGTACAAGGGTCACATCGACGCCTTCGGGGTAGCCCGCCTCGGCAAGAAGCTCTTTGGCCTTTTCGGGGTTGTATTCCAGGGGTTCCAGATCGGGATTATACCCCACCAGACCCTTGGGCATGATCCCGTTGGCAAGGATCCCTTTTCCGTAGAACATCTTTTCCAGGATTGTCTTTCGGTCTATGGCCATCTGAAAGGCCTTCCGGACCCGGACATCATCCCAGGGCTCGAGCTTCTGGTTCAGGCTGATGTAGTAGATCCCCACACGGGGTCCGCTGACCATGCGGTCCTTCCACTTCGGATGGTTCATGAAATAGGGGATCTGGGAGAAAGCGTAGTCACAGTCGAAGACATCGATCTCGCCTGCCTCGAACAGCATCCGCATCGTCTCGGCATCCTCGACGACCTTGATTTCAAGCCGGTCGATGGAGGGACGCCCCCTGAAGTAGTCCTCGTTGGCCACCAGGATCTGCCGGTCGTTCAGGGTGTATTCCTCGAGGATGAAGGGGCCCGTCCCGCAGGTCGTCTCCGCCGTCAGCCCGAACTGCTCCCCGGCGGCTTCGGTGAACTTCCGGTTAAAGATACTCGACTGGGGGCTCGCCAGAACGGCCAGAAAGGGCGCATAGGGCTGGCGCAGCCGGATCCGGACGGTGTACCTGTCGACGGCCTCGAGGCCCCTCGTGGAATCCGCCTTGCCGTCAAGGCGATCCTGCGCCCCGTCGACGAAATCCAGGATGTCCGTGTTGAGGGCCTTCGTTTTGGGGTCGAGCATGCGGTCGAAGGTATAGACCACGTCATCTGCGGTCAGTTCCTCGCCGTTGTGGAACAAAACGCCTTCACGGAGATGAAAGGTGTAGGTTTTCCCGTCTTCTGTAATTTCCCAGCTTTCGGCGAGGCCCGGCACAATCTTCGATTCACCCGATTCCAGGGTCACGCACTCCAGCAGCCGGTCGAAGCAGTTCAACGGAAGGGTGTAGGACTCCGTCGTCTTCTGGCAGTCCGCCGTCTTCGGGTCCGAAGGGTAAGCGATCTTCAGGACCTTCTCCCCTGCAAGCGCCCCCCCGGCGGCGGCAAGCAGGCCGAGAATGACAGCCGTCACGCACAGGCTTTTCAAAAGCTTTTTCGATCCCTTTTTCATCGGTTTCTCTCCTCTCGCGGCGGCCGGCCCGAAGGCCGCCGCCCATGTCAATGTTTTCAAAGAACCTGCCGGAAGAAATCCAGGAAATTCCCGCCGAGGATCCTGCCGATCTCCCTGGTGTCATATCCCCTCCCGAGAAGGCCTTCCACCCAGAGGCCCATGTCCTTGTGCCCCTCAAGAACCTCGTAGGCCTTTTCGCCCGACCCGAAGGAGGAAAAGCCCTCGAAGCCCGAGCAGAAATCAAACCCGATTCCCGCATGGTTCACTCCGACGAGTTCTGTAACGTGATCCAGGTGATCCAGAAGGTCCTCCACACCCGCGCGGCGGGTCCTGTAATCTTCCGAAACGAAGGCGGCGCAGGCGTTCATGCCGATGACACCACCCTTTTCGGCTATGGCTTTTATCTGTTCATCCGTCAGGTTGCGTGGAGAGTCCACCAGGGCCCGGCAGTTCGAATGGCTGGCGACAAGCGGCCCGTCGTGAAATTCCATGACGTCCCAAAAGCCCTCGTCATTGAGGTGGCTCACGTCGATGAACATTCCGAGCCGTGCGGCTTCTTCGAGAACCCTGACCCCGAAGTCGGTGAGCCCGCCCTTTCTGCCCTCCTTTTTCTTCGAGAAGAAGCAGCCGTCGCCGACGAAGTTTCGCCGGCTCCAGACCAGGCCCATCCCCCGAACCCCCAGCTCCCTGAAGACCGGGAGGAGATCCAGGTCATTCCCGATGGGGTCCGCCCCCTCGAAGGACAACAGGATCCCCGGGATCTTTTTTTCCACCGCCTCCTCCAGACTGTCGCGGCCTGTTACAAGCATGATTTCGCCCTCAAGCCGGCCGATTTCCTGTTTCAGGATGCTGATCTGCGCCAGGGCCTTGCGGAGGGCCATTTCGGGGA
>JBNGCT010000078.1:0-7530 GCA_049974965.1 Thermovirgaceae bacterium | reverse complement strand
CCGGTTCCGCGGAACCGGCCCTTCGTGTATCCGTCACTCATTCGTGTAAAGGACCTCATCTTCCCGTTTTTTGCTGTGCCGCTGCCATGGGAGCAGGAGATTCGAAGGAGACTCCAGCCGCCGGGCGGGAGGAGACAAGATGCTGACTCCCGGTATCACGAAAGCCGTTGAACTCATGAAAACCCTTATGGCGTCCAAATTCTCCGCCTATATCGTCGGCGGGGCCGTCAGGGATATCCTGCTGTGCCGGGAACCGGCCGACATCGATATCGCGACGACGGCCTCACTGCCACAGGCATGCGCCCTGTGGCCCGAGGCCCGTGTGGTGGGGAAACCGGGTTCGGAATCAGTTGTCCTTCCCCTCGCCGGGGGGGTCTTCGATATCGTCTCCTTTGCCGGAGGGGATCTTTCCGGGGAACTGCGCCGTCGGGATTTCACCATAAACGCCATGGCGGTTTCCGCCTCGGGAGATCTCGAAGACCCCTGGGGAGGTGCAAAAGACCTTGCCGACGGCATCATCAGGGCGACGGAAAACCCGCAGGACCGCCTCGCCGAAGATCCGCTCCGCGCTTTGCGGGCGGCACGTCTTGCCGCCGGGCTTCCAGGTTTTTCGATCGACACGGTAACAGCCGGTTTTTGCAGACGGGCGGCATCTTTATTGAAGGGCACGGCACCTGAACGTATCGGCAAGGAAGTCATGAAGGCCCTTCTGGAAGGGCCTTCACGCTTCCTTGCTGAACTGGAAAACCTGAACCTTGTTGAAGCCGCCATGCCCTTTCTGTCAGACCTGCGGGAGATCCGACAGGACCAAAGGCTCCACCCCGAAGGTGATGCCTACACCCACACGCTGGCATGCTGCAAAATTATGGAAGGTTTATCCACTGATCCTGCCCTCCGGGCTGCGGCGCTCTTTCACGACATCGGCAAGAAGGAATCCGCCCGGGAGAACACGGAAGGGAAATCCTTCAGGGGCCACGAAGACAGCGGCGCCGAAAAGGCGCACGAAATCATGCGCCGGTGGGCCTGGCCCCATGGCCTGGTCAAGGACGTCACACAGCTCGTCAGATGGCACGGTCTCCTCTCAAGCGAAACAGACCTGCAGGCAATCCGCGGGCTCCTTGAACGTAATGGAAGCATTTGGATGGACAAGCTTTTTCTCCTCTCGAAAGCGGACCTTCTGGCAGGGTCGGGGAACCTTTCGGGATGGAACCGAAACCGCAGGCTTGCTGTTGCAACCGCCTTTCGCCTTTCAGGCGCCGCTTCCCCTCTCGACGGCAGGGAGGTCATGGAAATTCTGGGCATTGATGAAGGTCCCCTGGTCGGTGAGGCTCTCTCGGCCCTTCAAAATGAAATCGCAAGGAGAGGCCCCCTTGATGCCGCCGCCGCCAAAGACTTTCTCAGGTACCGGTTCCGGGAAAATGAAAGAACATAAGAAAGGGCTGCTTGCTTGGAAGCAGGGAAGCTTTTATAGTATGCTAATCTGGAAAAACTACGGTAGCCCAGCCTACGGAGGTTCGAAAGATGAACGGAGTCAATGGCGACCAGATGGAGGTCTCCTTCAAGGACAGGCAGAAAACCAGGAAAATCAGCAACTGCCTCGTCCTTGCGGCCTGGTTCGGGGCCATGTTCCTGACGGACTCCCTCTTCGGATACGCCAATCTGAAAATGGTGGACGGAGCCCTTGCCCTTCTTTACCTGATAGCGGCGCCCTTCATCCTCACTCCCATGTCGCAGGGGACAAAACGCGCTTTGGGCGTTTTGGTGATCCTGAATTTACTTCTGATCACGTCGCTGCCCCTTTTTGCCCCTTATTTCGAGATCCAGCTTGAATTCCTTCTTTTGCGGCACGTGGTTTCACTGCTTTTTGCCATCCTCCTGGGCCCCTACTTTATCAAGCCCCAGAGCTTCGCATTCTTTCTGATCCTCTTCTACAATGCGGTCTGCTTCTATATCCCCATGCTCAGAAGCGGATCGGTCCAGATGACACTGGCCTACGTCGTCATCATTTACTCATTCACCCTGCTTTTTTCCTATTTTTTCCTGGATATCCTCAGGATGAACGTGACCCAGATTTCACTCCTGATCAAGGCCCACAAACAGGCGGAGAAGATGGCCACCAAGGATGCGCTCACGGACGTCTACAACAGGGGGTACTTTGACAACTTCATAAAAGCCCTCGTCGAGGACGACGCAGAAAAGGTCCTTCTTTTCATTTCCCTGGACGAGTACAAGAAGGTCGTCGAAAACCACGGCTACCTCGTCGGCGATGCCTACCTCAAGAAAACGGCGGCCATGCTGGCTGAGAAAATCAGGTCCGAGGACATGCTTGCGCGTTACGGCGGCGAAGAATTCGTCCTCGTCCTCGACAACCCGAGTCTCGACCTTGGAAGAACCGTGGCAAAACGGATTCTCTCGGGCATGAACGAAGTCATGCCCGACTATCCCGGCGCATCGATCGGAATCACCAAGATCATTCCCGGCATTACCCACCAGGCGGCCCTTGTGAACGCCGATACGGCCCTTTTCAGGGCGAAAAACTCCGACGGTCTGGCACTGGTTGACCCGGAAAACCCTCAAGTTGAACCCATTCACTGGGAGACCGAACCGGAACATCCCTTCTGACCGAAAAGGGCCGGGCGAGACCGTTCAGGCTTTCACGAAAAAAGGCGCGCAAGGAATCTCCAAAGCTCCATGATTGCCGTACCTACGGCCTTGAAAAGGATTCACATTTTTTTCACCTCGCCTTTTCCGGCCCTTGCGGCTCAAGTCGGACAGGATCCCGTCTTCCGGGGCCTGTCCCGCGAGATCACAGACTTTTGGACAAGGAGGATACCACCATGGAACAGAAACAGAAAACCCTCGAAACGCTCATGTCCAGGAGAAGCATACGCTCTTATACCGAACAGCCCCTGAACGACACCATCTACGAGCATCTTCTGCGAGCGGCGATGGCCGCCCCTTCGGCCCACAACCAGCAGCCCTGGGAATTCGTCATCATCGACGACCGGAAACTGCTCGACGGGATCCCCGAATTCCACCCGTACTCGAAGATGCTCGCCGGCGCCCCCGCGGCGGTCCTCGTCTGCGCCCGTTCGAAGGATCTCAAGTCAGAAGAGTTCTGGCCCCAGGACTGCGCCGCCGCCACGCAGAACATCCTTCTCGCCGCAACCGCCCTCGGTCTCGGATCTGTCTGGCTCGGCGTCTATCCCAAGGAACCGCTGATGAAGGGGCTCCGGAACCTGCTGGGGTTGCCCGGCGACATCATTCCCTTTTCCCTTGTTTCTCTCGGGTATCCCGAAAATACGAAGGAGCCCTCCGACCGGTACGATACCGCCAGGGTACACAAAAACGGCTGGTAGGTAGAATCATCCGGCGAAATACATGAAAAAGGGAAAGGTCAGGCGGCCACCCCGCATACCAAAAAACCCGGTTTTGAAGGACAAAAACTTCAGGATCGTCCTCGGCGTGACGCTCATGTCCGTGCTCGGAGTAGCCAGCGTCACGCCGGCCTTTCCCGAAATCTCCCGCGAGATGGGCCTCTCGGCGGCACGGACAGCCCTTCTTGTCTCGGTCTTCACCATTCCGGGGCTCTTTTTCACGCCCTTTCTCGGACTTCTGGCTGACAGGCACGGCAGGAAAAAGGTTCTCGTACCCTGTCTCTTCCTTTTCGGCCTGGCCGGAGGAGGCTGCGCCCTCGTTTCAAACTTCCAGGTGCTGCTGGCTCTCCGTTTTCTCCAGGGTGTGGGCGCCTCCGCCCTGAACTCCCTCAACGTCACCCTGATCGGCGACTTCTTCACGGGCAGGGAACGCTCCGAGGCCATGGGTTACAATGCCAGCATCCTCGGAATCGGGACGGCAAGTTATCCCGCACTGGGCGGCCTTCTCGCCACCTTTGGCTGGCGGTTTCCTTTCGCCCTCGCCTTTTCCGGCGTTCTCATCGGCCTGTGGGCGCTCACAGGACTCGACGAGGGCTACGAACCTGAAAGGGCCCAAAAAAGAAGATTCGATCCCGACGGTCTCAAATCGGCCGTCTTCCAGCGAACCACCCTGTTTCTTCTGGCCACCAGCGTCATGACCTTCGTCATTCTCTATGGGGCCTTCCTCACGTACCTTCCCTTTTTCCTTTCCGCCAGATACGGGGCCTCCCCCCTCCAGGTCGGGCTGGTGGCAGCCTCGATGTCATTTGCGAGCGCAGTGACGGCTTCGAGATCACGATTTCTCGCAGAGCGTATCTCCGAAAGATGCCGCCTCGTGGCGGCCTTTCTCCTCTACGCCGTCGCCCTTGTCCTGGTCCTTTTCATCCCCGGCTGTTGCGGTACAGTGCTCCCCGCCGTCCTGTTCGGCATCGGGCAGGGACTCAACATGCCGACCCTCCTGACGATGCTTTCGGAACTGGCCCCCGAAAAAAACCGGGCGGTCTTTTTGTCCCTCAACAGCATGTCTCTCAGGCTGGGCCAGACCGTGGGACCCCTTTTCATGGGTGGTGTCTATTCCCTGTTCGGCATCGAGGCGGTTTTTTTCGGCGGGGCCGTATTGGCCCTCTTCATGGTGGTCCTTCTCTGCTCTCTCCTCGAAAAATCCGACATCGCCGCCTGACGATCCGGATATTTTATTCGGCGATCACCGCGACAAAAACCAGGGGATCCGACCCCGTATTCTCAAGGGAGTGCCGGTGCCCGTCGAGGGTGATCATCACATCTCCCGGCCCTACGTCGTGACGGACGCCGTCATCGGTGAAAACCCCCTCTCCGGAAAGGGCGATGTAGACTTCCTCGTCGCCGGAGTGCCGGTGCTCCCCTACGGCGGCACCGGGATCAAGCTCGATCCTCGCCACCATCTTCAACCTGCTACCCTCGGGCTTTCCCCCGGGCGCAATGCAGGAATAGTACATGGCCCCGCCGGGCCCGTTCTGAAGGTTCTCCCTCCTGGTACCTTTCATCTCTTTCAGCTTGCAGAACATCCTTCACCCTCCTGTCGTTTCTGAGTGCCCTCCGTCATGCGAGACGGGATGGCTTCATTTTTACCCATTCGAGCAGTTCTTCCACATCCCAGGTATTCACAATCCGTTCCGGCGGTATCCAGGCCCTCCGCGCGAGGGACACTCCGAAATGCATGTACTCCAGCTGCTTTTCTGAGTGGGCGTCGGTGCTGATGGCGAAAAAGGCCCCCAGTTCGCACGCCCGGGCCGCAAGGCCTTCGGGAAGGTCCAGTCGGTAGGGATTGGCGTTGAGCTCAAGAATCGTTCCGGTTTTCACCGCCTCGGCCAAAACTGCCTCCCAGTCCGGCGATGTTCCGTCCCTTTCGCCGATGAGTCGTCCCGTCGGATGGGCCAAAACGTGGACGTAAGGGTTTGCCAGGGCCTTTTTGTACCGTCCGGTGATCTTTTCCCGGTCTTGCCGCAACGACGAGTGGACCGCCGCGACGACGACGTCCAGTTCCGAAAGCACTTCTTCGGTGAGGTCCAGGGAACCGTCGGCCATGATTTCGGCTTCGATCCCCCTGAGGACCCTGATCCCCTTGCCGGAGTTGTTCCACTTGTCGATACGTCCGGCCTGGTCCCGTATCCGCTCCGGCGACAGCCCCCTGGCGACGCCCAGGCCGCTGCTGTGATCCGTCAGCAACAGCCATCTCCGCCCCGCCTTTTCGGCGGCCGTCGCCATTTCCTCCAGGGGCACCGTCCCGTCGCTTTCATCGGAATGACACTGGAGGTCCCCGGCAATATCCTCGAGAAGCAGCGGTTGGGGCAATGTCCCTTCGAGGGCCGCCTCGATCTCCCCCCGGTCTTCCCGCATTTCTGGAGGGATCCAGGGCAGCTCGAGGTTTCTGTAGACGTCCTCCTCCTCGGCACAAAGAATCTCCTCGCCCGAGGAAACCTTTTTCAGGGCATATTCGCTGAGCGACAGGCCCCGCTTTCGCGCCCGCTCCCTGAGACGCACGTTGTGCTGCTGGTTCCCCGTGAAGTACTGGAACGCCGTTCCCCACCTCGAGGCGTCCACGACCCTGAGATCCGCCTGGAGCCCCGTTTCAAGCCGCACACTGGCCTTGGTCTCACCGCGGAGCATGACTGTTTCGACGTTTTTCATGGAGCAGAAGCGGTCTGTGACCTCGGAAGGACTTCCGGACGCGCACAAAAAGTCCAGGTCTCCCACGGTTTCCTTCCTCCGGCGCAATGACCCACCGGCTTCAGCCCTTGTCCCGGGAACCGACCGGAGGACTTCAAGGATCTGCCCGGATAGGTTCCACGCCGCGGCAAGGGGCGTCCGCCCCGATATCTTCCGTGCCCGGAGGGATTCGAGACCGGACAGGACCCTGGCCTCCGTTTTCGCGCCGAAGCCCTCCAGTTCACGAAGCCTGTTTTTCCTGGCCGCCTCTTCGAGACCGTCGATGTCTCTGACGCCGAGTTTTTCCCAGATCGCCCTGACCCGTTTGGGGCCGAGGTCGGGAACGTCCAGCATGTCGAGAAGCCCCGTCGGGACCTCTCCGGCAAGCCTGTCGTAATACTCGAGTCGTCCCGTGGTAACCAGCTCCGCGATTTTTTCGGCGATCGCCTTTCCGACACCTTCGATGGAGCCTAGGGATCCCTCCTCGACCATGACCGAGAGGTCCCGCCCGAGGGACCGGATGTTTTCAGCTGCCCTTCGATAGGCATTGATTTTGAAGACGTTTTCCCCGAGGATCTCCAGCATGTCGGCGATTTCATCCAGAGTCCGGGCGACTTCCCTGTTGTCCTTTGGCGTTTCCACAGGCCTCACCCCGCTCGCTCCCTGTCCCTGAGGTTCAGTATCCATCAAATCACCGAAAGAATAAAGTCCGCAGGGCGCCTTCACGTGACTCGACTCGACCTGTGCTATGATGTGAAAAATCCTCACCGTCCGAACGAAAGAGGGGGATTCCCGTGAAAAATCTCTTGCGGCTTTTCCTTCCGCTTCTTCCGGTTTTTCTTGCGGCAGTGCCCGCATTTTGCTCCCAGCCCGATTTTAACCTGGATGACATCCGGGGCCCGAAAATCGAAGAGCTCTACATGGTCATCCACCGCGATCCGGACTCGCAGATACTCGCCCTTGAACGCGGTAAACTGGATGTTTTGGGCGATATCACCCGCCCCGTAGATGTCCAGCGACTGTCCCAAAATGCCGGGATCGAGCTTTCCATCTCCCGCGGGTTCCACCTTTTCTTCATGGGTTTCAACCTCAGGAAAAGCCCCTGGGACAGCCTTCCCCTGCGTAAGGCCGTGGCCCACGCCATTCCCAAACAGCAGATCGTGCGGGACCTTTTTTCGGGATACAGCGAGCCCGTTTCGACCTATCTTCCGCCCGTATCGCCCTATTACGAGCCCGATGTCGCCACTTACCCCTACGATCCATCGCGGGCGAAAGCCCTCCTGAAGGAAGCGGGCTGGAGCTGGAACGGCGAGGGGCGGCTCGTTCCGCCGGGTTCGAAAGATGCCCTCAAGACCTTGAAACTGCTTACCCCCGCCGCACAATCGGCCCCGACAACCATGGAGATCGGCCGGAGGATCGCCGACGCCCT
>JBNGCT010000077.1:0-7607 GCA_049974965.1 Thermovirgaceae bacterium | reverse complement strand
GGAGGGGAATTCCCCTCCCTCCCTTGCACCACAATTTTTGTCTTCTTGCGTCGGGATTTCTACTCTGACTTCTGCAGCTCGTCCAGGGCCCGCTCGAAATGCCACTGTGCGATCTCGTTCCGGATTTCCTGTGATTTCCCGAAAAGCTCTCTTGCTTTCGCCACATCAGGATCTTCCTGCATCAGGGCGAGCCGCATTTCCAGGTGTGTCCGCTGCAGCTCCGTCATCTTTGCGGTGATTTCCGCGGGCAGTTCGATCCGGGTATCGGCGCCCTGCCTCAAGGCCCCGCCTCTGGAGTCCCGCTGCCAGTTCCCCTGACGATCCGCCATGCGGCCTCCCTCGGGCCCGGCCCACATCATTCTCGGACCATAACACTGAAAACGCTCTCCCCTGTTGCCTGCCGCCGTCCCCTTGACGGGGCCGCCGTGTGCAAAGGCCGCAACAGAAAAGACCATGACTCCAACCAACGCCAAAAGTACAACCTTTTTACCCATTTTTATCCACCTCCGGATATCGTATCACTGTGATTTTGTCGCTGCATTCAAAGGATACTCCTGGATACCCTGGGTGGTATGGGTAAAACTACCGATTTTCCCCTTCCGCCTTTTGGCCTGCCATGGCATCAAGCACCACTGAAAAAAGTCCGTCCAGGGCGACAAGTTCCTTTCGCCCGTCAGGAAACCTCAGCTCCGCCTTTCCTTCGGAGGCGTCACGACCACATACGACGGTCACCGGCGCACCGATGATCTCGCTATCGGAAAACTTGACCCCCGCCCGTTCATCCCGCTCATCGTGAAGGACATCCACCCCTGCCTCTGTGAATTCTTTTGCGATTCTCTCGGCGGCATTGACGGCATCCTCGTTCTTGAGGGAAGCCACTACCACGGAAACGTCAAAGGGAGCCAAGGAAACCGGGAAGGGTCCTTCCTCCGGGGCCAGCCCCAGACAGGCCGCATCAAGGTCAATGCTCCCCGACCACGGGGTGGGCCGTTTCTTGGTGCCGTCGGCGGCCTGGAAAAAGACTTCCGACTCTTCCGAAAGAAAACCGTCGGGTACAACCGCCCAGGCGAAACGGGCCAACGCGGTGTTCTCAA
Source organism: Thermovirgaceae bacterium (assembly GCA_049974965.1). Classification (GTDB taxonomy): domain Bacteria; phylum Synergistota; class Synergistia; order Synergistales; family Thermovirgaceae; genus UBA1876. The sequence goes on along the minus strand of JBNGCT010000077.1, from coordinate 6,513 downwards.
GGGGGGCACCACATGCGGGGCATGGACGCCCCTTTTCGAAACAGATGATATCCTCGACGCCGGTAGCCGAGAAATCACGGCCCCAGCAGACATTGACCAGGTGCCGATTCGGTTCGTTCGCTCCGGTGACAATATTGACAGCACCCTTTACATGCCAGTCGGCAATGATTTTCAACCCCTTCGGCAGGCCCACGGGACCGAGGTAGCCGGCGAGGTCGCCCACGGTCTCCCTGATTTCCAGGGGATCTGCAAACCGCAGGGAAGAAACGCCGAGGACGTTCATGACCTTCTTTTCGCTGATCCTGTGATCTCCTCTGACGAGGACGACGACGATTTCCTTGCGGCCTTTTTGCTCCGCCGCGTAAAACATGGTTTTCAGCGTCTTTTCGGGAGGGACGCCAAGCTGCCTGCACAGTTCTGCGATCGTATCCGCCCCGGGGGTGTCGACAGGTTCAGGCGTTTTCGGTGCTCCCTCATTCTCCGGGACGGGACCGTCCAGGGGGGAATTTTCATCGCCACACCAGTGGCAGCAAGTGCACCGGTAGCCTGCCCTGGAAATGGTGGCGGTCTTTCTGACGGGAATCGCCACGAAGCTTTCCCTGCCCCTTTCTGAAACCGTTTCTCCCGAAAGCGCGTCTCGGCGTTCCGTGGAAAAGTTCCGGCGGAGCCCTTCGATCAGCTCCGAGACCCTGTTCGAAGCCGCGGTCCTGTCTTCTTCAAGGGCACGCAGTTCGAACCCGTCGCCGGAGGCCTGATAAAACAACAGCGGCAGATGACGATAGCTTTTGATATATCCTGCCAGAACAGGGAACAGTTGCTTCCCGAAGTCGTCGAAACGGATTTCCTGGAACCCCGCGGACCGGAGCACCTCCTCCGCGCGCTTTCCCGACTTCCTCCAGAAGCATTTCCCCAAAGGAAAAAGAGAAAGCTTTTCCTGGGCTTCCGGGGAGGCTACGTATCCGCCCCGTATCAGTCGCTGGAGGGCGGGATCGGAGACTCCCTTGGGATTTTCTTTCATGGTCGGCGCGAAAAGGCGCGACATCTTCATGGCGTAACCTCCCAATGAATCGTTTCGTTCCCGGAATACAAGGGATGCCTGAAGTATAGGGCATTTTCGCTCTCTTCCCCAAATCCCCGTCACTTGCAGATACATCCCGTAACCTGTACCCTTGTTGAGAAGCGATTTCTGTCGAAACCGCCCCGCGAAAGAGGGGGAAGGTTCCTTTTCGCGGTTTTTACAAAAAGAAAGGAAACGAACGAGAAAATACGGAACAAGGATGGTGACCGCGATGGCGTTCAGCCTGGAACCGGATCTCGTAAAAGGATCAAAACCGGAAGAATCCCTCAAAAATTCACTGCTGCAGGAACTCATGGAAACCTTGACGCAGGCCCAGCGGGAAGAGATCATCGAGGAATTCTTCATTCTTCCCGACTTCGGCTTCGATCTGGCCGTCTTTGTTCTCAGGGACGGAAACATGGAAAGCCGCTTCCTGAACATGAAAATTTACTCGGGGTCCCGGCCGAAGACCGTCGACATCGGGGATCAGAAAGGCTCGGGAAACGAAATGGAGCTTCTCCTCCTGAACAAAAGCCGGATCGCTATGGCCGATGGAGCCTTCCGCTGGATCCTTTGTGACATTACCAAACAGAAAGGCAACAGGCGTTTCAGCATTTTCTCTCCGGAACAGGCCAAAGAAGGGCTCTTCGGCGGCCTCAACAAGAAGAAGCAGAACAGCGTCAAGCTTGGAAGCGTCATGACCTTTCCCCTGACGTGGGACGATCTTTCTGAACATGTCCTCTCTTTCCTCACGTCCTGAAGATGGATCCTTTTGCCTTGCTCTCCCGGCTTTTCAGAAAGCACCGGCCGCCCATCACCCCGGATGAAATTTCCGCCAGGGCGGCCCGACTCGACAGGTTTATCGAGTGGAGCCGTGGGAAAAGGCTTTTGGTATTCGATCCACCCTTTTGGGGCTTCCATGACATCTTCGTCGACGAAGATCTCCGTTACGCCATGGTTTCACTGAAGGAAACGGGAGAAGCCTTCGTCTTTACGGGCGATAGCAAGGGAGCCCGCAGGGTCAGGAAATATTCACCCGGCGCGTTGCCCGAATCGGAAGAATCACTGGATGCCGGGACCCTGGAATGGATCATCTACGATGATTTTGTCGTCTACTACGGCCCCTTCCTCCCGGTCAGCAGGTCGCCCTATTACGTCGGGAAAGTGGCGTCCGTTTTCCCGTTCAAAAAGGCGATCACCGATGAATGGGAACGAGAGGTCATACCCGTGCTGTTCAGCTGGTATGCACGACACGGCAAAAGTGGCAAAAAACGCAGGAATGGATAAGCGCCCTTTCCTTCCTGGAATATCATTGAATATCATTCATACAGAGCACCCCTAAAACCATTTCCTCTGGACTCTTCCGGGCAGGTGATCAAAATGATCGTCGCGGATTTGCTGAAAAAAACGGTATTCCCCGATTTCAGGCTGCTCGCCGGCACAGAAGGGCTGACCAGGGAGATCAACTCCGTCTCGGTGATTGACTCGCCCGACGTTGACCGATGGATGCGGGGAGGGGAATTCTTGATCGGGAGCGGGTACATTTTCAAGGATGACCCGGAAAGCATGACTCCTTTCCTCCGACTCGTGGCCGACAGGAACATTGCAGCCTTTGGCCTCAAGATAGACCGCTACCACACGAGCCCGCCGCAAAGCGTCATCGATGAGGCCGAACGCCTTCGGTTGCCGCTTGTCGAAATACCCCTCAAGTACCGTTGGATTGATATCAATGAAATTGTCTACCGCATCCTGCTTCGTGAAAAAAATGAAGCAGCCGGAAAGGATCAACGCTACGATCCCTGTCTCTGGGACGAAACCTGGGACACTCGCAAGCTCATTGCAAGTCTTTCCCGGGATCTCGCACGCCCCATCGCGGTCAGGGCGCCGGATCTGGACGTTCACAATTATTTTGCTGCGGACGGCTCCGTTCTTGATTCCCCCTCGGCCGATGAGATCCTTACAGCTCCAAACCTGAAAGAAAAAGAACTCCCCCGGCACGGCCAGGTCCTGGTAACAACCAGGGAAATCAACCTCAACGGAAGAAACAGCTGGATCGTCATATACAGGCATGAATCGAGAATGCCTATAGAAATCGGGCTTGTCCTGCCGCAAGGGGAACATCATCCGTCAATCGGGCAGGAACGGATGATCCTCCGCGCCATGGGTTTGCTAAGGGGTGCCATTCTTGAGGTAAACGCCTTTATCGGTGAATGGCCGGCCCAGAAAGAGCAGTTTCTGCAAAACCTCTGCCTCGGAACGTACAACAACTCTGAAATGGCCCTCGGGCGCGCAAAAGAACTTGGCATCGAACTGCCGAAGGAACTCATGGTCCTTCAAATCGCTTCAGTGGACAGGAGCTTCCTCCCGTCATGGCGACCTCCCTTTTCCCTCACCTACACGATTGCCAACCAGTGGATCAGCCTTGTCACCCGCCTGGAATTCCAGCAGCATCGCGAACATCTCCTGCGGGTCGCCGGGGAACAGGGGTTGTGGATTGCCATGGGCGGGGAGGCAAAGGGTTGGCGGGAGATCCAGCGTTCCTACGAGGAGGCAAAGCGGGCCCTCACCTGGATTCGGGAGTTCGAACCCGTCCCGGGAATTTACCGGTTTGGGGAGCTTGCGTTGCATACATTTCTCAGGAAAATGGTTGAACTCCCGGAAGCAGGCGGTCTCTGGGAACGATTCTGGGGCCCTCTTGTTGAGAACACATCCAGTCGCAAGGCCGTTCCGCTGGTGGAAGTCGCCCAGGCGCTCGTCCGGACCGATTTCAATGCAAAAAAATGCGCCGCAGAATTGCACCTCCATTACAATACCGTCCGGAATTACCTCTCGGAAATCGAAGACACCCTTCGCATTGACCTGCGGAACAGGCTGCACCGGTTCGCCCTCGTTCTGGGGTACTGCATCCACATTTCCCGTGAGCGGGACCACTGGGAAGACATCATCTGAAAAAAGGCGGAGCCTCAGGCTCCGCCTTTTTTCACTTCGTGCCCGATGACAGCGACCCTAGGATCGTTTCTTGTAGGGGATGCGTTTCGCCGGTTCGAAGGCACAGGTCCCTTCATTGAGGATCCAGTCCTTGTAGACACCTACGTTGCGGTCTTCCACGTGGTCGAAGATCATCGGCGATTTCGTTCCATGGCTGACGTACCGGATCGGGTCGGGGTCCAGCCTGGCGGAAATGATCTCGTCGTTTCCGCGGGCCTGGGCCAGCTTCCAGCCCGTGGGGTCCACGAACATGGAACTCCCGAAGAAACTGTTGCCCGAGCCGTCGACGCCGACGGAATTCACGGCGAGATAGTAGACATGGTTGTCATAGGCCCTTGCCTGGTTGACAAACTGCCAGATATCATAGGTTCGAAGCAGGGCGGAGGGCCTCACGATGAGCTCGGCCCCCATCAGGGTCTCGACGGTCGCCAGATCCGGGAAATCACCGTCATAGCAAATGGTGAGACCTATCTTTGCGAGTTTCGTTTCCACCACCACGGCCTTGTCCCCTGCCGTGGTCCATCCTCCGCCTTCCTTTCTTTCCGTCGGGAAGGGGTGGGTCTTGTCGTAGATATCGCCCAGGATCTCGCCACTGTCGTCTATGACCATGCAGGAGTTGTAGACGATGTCTTTGGAAGGCCCTCTGCGGTACGTCGGCCAGATCACGTGAACTCCGAGCCGTGCGGCGGCTTCCTGCACGGGCTCCGTAATGGGCCCCGGGACGTCACTGACGGCTTCCCAGAGAGATTCGATGGTGGCCTGCTGGTTTTCTCTCGGAAGCGGGGTGAAGCCCGTCGTTACGGTCTCCGGAAAGAGGACCACGTCGGCATTGTGTTCCGTAACGGCTTTTTCCAGAAAGCCGAGAGCCTTCTCCATGTTCTTTTCCACGTCCATGGGCGTGATGGTGAACTGGCAGCCCGCTGCGACAAATTCCTTCATTGAACGATTCCTCCCTTTATCCGGCCTGCGCTCGTCTTTGCCCGACAGAATCCGGGATCTAGAAACTGAGAGGCAGGAAAGATCCGATGATGTAAATGGCACCCGACAGAATCATGACCGCGGCGGTATAGCCTATGATATCCCTGGCTTTCAGGCCCGTAATCCCCAGCAGGGCAATGGCCCAGAAGGGCTGAAGCATGTTGGACCAGCAGTTCCCCCATGCCTGGGCGGTGGCGACCTTGATGACATCCACGCCCATCATCTGTGCCGATTTGACGGCGATGGGCCCCTGCACGGCCCACTGTCCCCCTCCGCTGGGCACAAAAAGGTTGACAATGGACGAGGTGATGAAAGTCCACATCGGAAGTGTCCTCACCGTCGAAATGGACGCAATGGCACCGGCGAAAACATCCACCAGGCCGCTGTGCCGGATCATGCCCATGATTCCTGCATAGAAGGGGAACTGGAGGATGATCCCTGCAACACTCTTGGCGGACTCGGATATGGCCTTCACATAGCTGGCCACCGTCTTGTGGAGCAGCATCCCCAGAAAGAGGAAAATGGCGTTCACGATATTGAGGTTCAGGTCAAAGCCGTTTGTCCTGAAGTGATAAACGATATAGGCGACACCGAGAGCACAGATAGCATAATTGACAATCAGGCTGTGATTGAGCCGGTCTCCGACGGTGGGGTTCTTTGGTTTTTCAACCTGGACGCTCTTCTGGTTCTTGAGGAATTCCACGATTTCGGGGTCCAGTTCCTTGAGTTCCTCTTCCTTCGGCGCCATTTTCGCAATGAAGAGGGCGGGAAGGAACATGGTAAGGAGCATGACGAATAGGTTCATCGGCGTATGGATCGTTTCGGAAACGGGTATGACCCCGATCTCCTTCTCCAGGAAATGACCCGGCGTCGCTATGAGAAGCTGGACCGAACCGGAATATCCGGCGTGCCACACCATCTGGCCAAGGTACGCGGCCGCACCCAGAAGACCGTAGCTGAACTTGACACCCTTAGCATAAAGCTTCTTCGCAACTTCACGGGCAAAAATGGCTGCAAGGATCAGTGACAGGCCCCAGTGAACCATCGCCGAAACGCAGGCGAGCAATGCGACCCAAAAAGCGCCCGACTTGCCGTCCTTCGGCTTGTCAGCAAGGATATCCACCCATTTGTGGACACCGGGTGCCGCAACCAGGGCCGCCGGCGTTATCACCATGAGGCACATCTGCATGGAGAATGGCAAAAGGCTCCAGAATCCCTTGTACCAGTTGATGACCATCTGCATGACCGATTGATGTGTGATCGTGATGCCGAGAATAAAGGAAATGAACGTGAGGATAACGGCAAAGATAAAGGGATCGGGAAGGTACTTCATTGAAAGCCTGGCGAGAACATCACCGAGTTTCTTGATCATTCCATGACACCTCCGGTAAAGTAATTAAAAACTGTGCTATCGCAGACACACGCGGCGTAAAGGGCGTTTTTGTCCGCTCGCCCCGGGTCTATCATTCCGGCCGGAATGGGTCCTTTTT
>JBNGCT010000076.1:0-7662 GCA_049974965.1 Thermovirgaceae bacterium | reverse complement strand
GGTTTTGCAGGCAATCTCTATCGCTATTATTACGCCTATCACAAACCCGCCACGATCCGGACCGGGGCATGTCGGCCATGGAAACACGCAAGGTAACTCCCTGAAAGCACCGCAAGAAGACGCAAGGCCGCCGACCCGCCGGGTCGGCGGCCTTTTTTTATCTTTTGGGAGGTGTCGGAGATGGAGAATATGGATTTCTGGGTAACGGTGGCCTTGTCTTCACTTCTTCTCGGCGGTGTCTGGTCCCTCTGGAGACTGTTTCATGAAAGGAGGCGGTAATCATGACGATTTTTCTTGTCTGGCTTCTTTACGGTGCGGCTCTTGTTGCTCTCGCACGCTGGTCCCGGGGCAGGGATGTCCTGCTGCCGGGGAAGGTCGGAGTCCTGATCCAGGCGCTGGCATACGTGGCGACTTACGTGTCTGCTGTCGCCCTCGTGGGATTCGCCGGGCTCTGCCACAAGTGGGGTCTCCAGATGACCCTCGTCGCCGCAGGCAACATGTGGCTCGGGACCTGGTTCGTCTACCGCTTCCTGGCCTGGCCGACACGCCTGTGGCAGCGCAAGCTCAACGCCAAGACTCCGGCCGAAATGCTGGGCAAGGCCGCAAAATCACCCGCCCTGAAATCCTACCTGGGACTGTTGTCCGCGCTGCTTCTCATCGTCTATGCCTCGGCGGTGTTCAAGGGCGCCGCGATCATGCTTTCGGGGGCGACGGGGCTTTCGCAGAATGCCTGCCTCTGGCTTCTGGTCGGGCTTGTTGCAGCAAGCGTTTCCTGGGGCGGCCTCAGGGGGGTGCTTTTCACTGAAGCCTTCCAGGGCGGTATAATGGTTTTGGGCGTCCTGGCTCTTCTTTTCGCCGTCATCAGGGCCGTCGGAGGACCCCTGGAAGGTTTGTCGGCCCTTGCCGCACTCGAGCCCACGACCCAGGCGGATCGGGGCTTTACGGCACTCAGCTCGGGTCAGGGAGGCCTTTTCATCTTTTCTTTGGTCGCCGTCACCTCCGTCGGCGTCTGGGCGCAGCCGCAGCTCGTGCAAAGGCATTTCGCGCTAAAAAGCCCCACCGAGGCCCGAAGGGTCATCCCCTTCGCCATGTTGGCCATCGCCATCGTCGTCGGCGGCGCCTATTTCTCCGGTGCCCTTTCGAGGCTCGTCATCGGGCCCGAGGTGGAGTCCGTCGATTCGGTGCTTCCACTTCTGATCAGGCGCCTCCTACCCGAGGCGGGGATCCAGCTTTTCACGCTGGCCATCATCTCGGCATCGCTTTCGACGGCATCGGCCCTGTTGCATATAGTCGCCGCATCCCTTACCAACGACGTCTTCGGAAAAAGCCCCGGCCGAAAGACATGGATGTTCATCGTGCCACTCTGCGCCGCCGCAAGCGGGGTCTTCGCCATGAAAAATTCCCAGATCATCGCCATGATCTGCACAACCAGCTGGACAGTGCTGGCGGCCGCCATCCTGGTCCCCTACCTGACGCTCCTTTCCGTGGGAGACCGTTTCGGCAAGGTGGCCTTCTGGACATCCTCAGTCTCAGGCCTCATCGCGGCACTCGGGTGGTACGCGGCGGGGTACGCACCCACATCTACGGGAATCCTTCACATGTCCGCCCCGGGAATGATTGGGGCGATCCATCCGTTTTTCGTCGCCATCCCCGCATCCTTCGCCGTCATGGTTCTCTCGGGTGCGGTCTTGACAATTCTCGAACCACGGTCTGCGGCGGTTGCTCCGGAGGAGTAAAAACAAAGGCGGGCCGTCACGGCCCGCCTTTCGTCCTTCCTTCCAGGTTTCTTCAGGTGACGTTTCCGTCCGAGCGGATCTGAATCCCTTCCGGTCCGGCATCAACGATCACCCTCGAACCTTCGCCTGCGGACTCGGCGATGAGGAAACGGGCGATGGGCGTTTCCACTTCCCGTGCGATGAATCGTTTCAACGGCCTGGCGCCATATACCGGGTCATAGCCTTGTTCGGCGATAAAGGCCTTCGCCTTTTCGGTGATTTCAAAGCCTATTCCCTGTCTTCGGAGCCTGTTTTCGAGATCCGTCGTCAAAAGCCCCACAATCTGCTTGATCTCGTCCTTCTGCAGGGGCTTGAAGAGCACCACGTCGTCCACCCTGTTGAGAAACTCGGGGCGGAAATGGCCGCGAAGTTGTGACATCACGGAATTTCTGTCGTCTTCCGCGATTTCCCCGCTTTCCGTGATGCCTTCCATCAATGCCGTTGCCCCGATGTTGCTGGTCATGATGACGATGGTGTTCCTGAAATCCACCGTTCTCCCGTGGCTGTCGGTCAGCCTGCCGTCGTCCAGGATCTGGAGCAGGATATTGAACACGTCGTGATGGGCTTTCTCTACCTCGTCAAAAAGAATGACAGAGTAAGGCTTCCGCCTGACGCGCTCCGTCAGCTGTCCGCCTTCCTCGTACCCCACATATCCGGGGGGCGCGCCGATGAGCCGGGCCACAGCATGGCGTTCCATGTATTCCGACATGTCGATCCGGATCATGTTCTCCTCCGTGTCGAAAAGGGCTTCAGCAAGGGCCCGGGCAAGCTCCGTTTTCCCGACACCTGTAGGGCCGAGGAAAATGAAGGACCCGATGGGCCGCCTGGGATCCTTTATGCCTGAGCGCGCCCGCAGGACGGCGTCGGAGACGAGTTCCACGGCTTCGTCCTGTCCGACGACCCGGCGATGCAGCACTTCCTCAAGTTTGAGGAGCTTTTCCCGCTCTCCCTCGAGAAGCCTTGAAACGGGGATTCCGGTCCATCTCGAAACAATTTGGGAAATCTCCTCTTCGGTGACTTCTTCCCGGAGGAGCCTCGATTCTCCGTGTATTTCAGAGATATGTTCCTCGGCCTCATGAAGTTGCTTTTCGAGTTCGGGGAGTCTGCCGTGCTTGAGTTCCGCCGCCTTGTTCAAGTCGTAGTCCCGTTCGGCCTTTTCGATCCGGTCCTTGACGTTCCCGATCTCTTCGCGAAGCTTTTGCACCGACGTAATGGCCTCTTTTTCGGATTCGTACTGGGCCCTCAGGGTGTCAACACGTTCTCTGGCCTCCTGGAGCTCTCTTTTCAGGGCTTCCAGCCGATCCCTGCTGGCCTTGTCGGTCTCCTTCTCCAGGGCGGCCTCCTCGATTTCCAGCTGCATGACCCGCCTGGACGCATCATCCAGTTCGCTGGGCATGGAGTCAATTTCGGTCCGGATCATGGCACAGGCCTCGTCAACCAGGTCGATGGCCTTGTCGGGGAGAAACCGGTCCGTTATGTAACGGTTTGACAATGCCGCCGCGGCGACGAGGGCATTGTCCTGGATACGGACCCCGTGGTGCACTTCAAATCGCTCGCGCAGACCGCGCAGGATGGAAACGGTATCTTCCACACCGGGCTGGTCGATCAGAACCGGCTGAAAACGCCGCTCCAGCGCCGCGTCTTTCTCGATGTTCTTCCGGTATTCGTCCAGTGTCGTGGCGCCGATGCAGTGCAACTCCCCCCTGGCGAGCATGGGTTTGAGCATGTTGCCGGCATCTATGGCTCCTTCGGCCTTTCCCGTGCCAACGATGGTGTGAAGTTCGTCGATGAACAGAAGCACCCGGCCTTCGCTTTCTTTCACCTCGTTCAGCACGGCCTTGAGGCGTTCCTCAAACTCGCCCCGATATTTGGCGCCGGCGAGGAGGGCCCCCATATCCAGAGCCACGATCCGCCTGTCTTTCAGGCCTTCAGGCACATCGCCCCGGACAATCCGTTGTGCGAGACCTTCAACGATGGCCGTCTTTCCGACGCCAGGCTCTCCGATCAAAACGGGGTTGTTTTTCGTCCTCCGGCTCAGGATACGAATCACCCGCCGCACTTCCTCGTCCCTGCCGATTACCGGATCCAGTCTGCCGGTGCGGGCCAACGCCACGAGGTCCCGGCCGTAGCGTTCCAGGGCTTCGTAAGTGCTTTCCGGGTCTGCGCTTTGCACCCTATGCCGTCCGCGGATATCCTGCAAGGCCTTGAGAAACCCGTCTTTCGTAACACCGGATTCCGCCAGGACCCTCCCCGCGGCTCCGGCATCCCCTTCATCGATGAGAGCCGCGAAAAGGTGTTCCACCGAAACGTATTCATCCTTCAGGCGTTTGGCGCTTTCCTCGGCCTCAACAAGTATTCTTGAAAGACGCCCCGAGATGTAGATCTTTCCCGGTTCCACACCGGGACCGCGGATGCTCGACCGTTTGTCGAGCTCCCTGTCGGCGGAATCTTTCAGTGCTCCCGCTGCAATGTCCATTTTCGCCAGGATTCTGGGGATCAGGCCGTTTTCCTGATTCAAAAGCGCAACCAAAAGATGCTCGTTGTCCACTTCCTGGTGGCCCCGCCTGATGGCTTCCTTCTGGGCATCTGAAAGGGCTTCCTGGGAGCGCTGTGTCAGTCTGTTCATGTCCATGAAATGCATCCTCCTTTACGAGCGGCCTTTAGAAGAACTTCTTGGATCGAAAGGCGACTTTTCCGCAAGTTCTTCGAAAAGGCGCCTTTCGTCATCATCAAGGTGTCCGGGCACGACGATGCGCAGGATGACCATCATGTCCCCGCTTCCGCCGTCACGCCGGGGCAAGCCCTTGCCCCTGAGCCTCAACGTTTGGCCGCTCTGGCTTCCCCGGGGCACCTTGAGTGTCACCCTTCCCGTCGGGGTGTCCACCGGAACGGCCCCTCCGAGAGCGGCTTCCCACGGGGAAATGTCGAGGTCTTTCCGGATGTTGTGCCCGTCGACTTTCAAGCCCTGCTCCGGAAGCAGCCTGACCTTCAGGTAGAGGTCACCCGGAGGCCCCCCTCCGGCGGCTTTCCCACCCTGGCCGGCAAGCCTGATACGGGAGCCGTCGGTCAAGCCTTTCGGGATGTTCACTTCGAGGTTTTTCTGCTTCCCCCCGGCGTCAAGGGTGATGCGTTTTTTCCCTCCCGAAAGGATATCCTGGAGCGAAAGCTCCAGGGCGGCTTCATGGTCGGGGCCCTTCGAAGAAGAACGTCCCCTGCGCCCGAACCCCGTTCCAAAAACGTCCTGACCCTGCCCGAAACGGCCCTGTTCGAACCCGGAGCCGAAAACATCCTGGCCGTTCCCTTGTCTGAAGAGGTCGGAACCACCGAAAAAGGCCTCGAAAAAATCGCTGAAAATGCTTCCACCGCTTCCACTGTAACGACGACGGCCTCCCGCCTGTTCGAATACGGTCTCCCATCCGGGCGGCGGCGTGAATTCCTGGCCGTTCCGCCAGCTGGAACCAAGGGCGTCGTATTTCTCCCGTTTCTCGGGATCACGGAGGACCTCGTAAGCTTCGTTGATCTCCTTGAATTTCCCGGCCGCTTCCGGAGCCGTGTTGGCATCGGGATGGTATTTCTTCGCCAGTTTCCGGTAGGCCTTGTGGATTTCCTCCCCGGAAGCCTTTCTGTCGACACCGAGAATCTTGTAATAATCCTTGTACTGCATGGCATTTCCTCCGTTTGGCCCGTTTTTTCCCCCCTTTGGCCCCTGATCATGCCGGAGGCCCCCCGTTTCGCAAAAGTCCTGCGGGGGGCCTCGACGGGAGGGATGATCCATTGCCTGTCACCGACAGTCCGTCACACGCCTCATCCTTCGTTGAAGTCGGCGTCCACGACGTCCTCGTCGTTTCCGCCGGAATCGCCCGCGGCGGGTCCCGAAGGGGACTGGTCACCGGAAGCTTCCTGCTGTCGGTACCGGGCAAGCTGCGCCACCGTTTCGTTGATCTTTTTTGTCAGTTCCTCGAGCCTGGACTTCTCCGCCTCATTCTTGACCGCTTCTTTCGCGTCGTCCACCAACCGGCCGGCAGTGCCTTTTTCCTCTGCAGGGAGGGAACCGCCGAGTTCCTCCATCTCCCGCTCCAGCTGGTAGTTCGATGTCTCGAGGGCATTTCTGGCTTCCACCCATTCCCGCTTTTTCTTGTCTTCTTCCGAATGCTGTTCTGCCTCGCGCACCATGCGATCGATCTCCTGCTCGTCCAGGTTCGTCGAATTGGTGATTTCGATTTTCTGTTCCTTGCCGGTATCCCGGTCCTTCGCGGAAACGTTGAGGATCCCGTTCGCATCGATATCGAAAGTTACCTCGATCTGCGGAACTCCCCTCGGCGCGGGCCTGATACCCTCCAGTTTGAAATTGCCGAGCTTCCTGTTGTCCGCCGCCATCTCACGTTCGCCCTGAAGGACGACGACATCAACAGCGGGCTGGTTGTCTTCGGCCGTCGTAAAGACCTGGGACTTTTTCGTTGGTATCGTGGTGTTCCGTTCGATGATCTTCGTCATGACCCCTCCAAGGGTTTCAATGCCCAGGGAAAGGGGTGTCACATCCAAAAGAAGCACGTCCTTGACTTCACCCTTGATGATACCTGCCTGTACCGCTGCACCGACGGCAACGACCTCGTCGGGGTTCACGCTCATGTTGAGCTGCTTGCCGCCCGTCAGTTTTTTTACCATCTCCTGGACGGAGGGCATCCTCGTCGCACCACCTACGAGTATGACCTCGGAAATATCCTTTTCCTCAAGTTTCGCGTCCTTCAGAGCCTGTTTCACAGGACCTTCGCACCGCTTCACAAGGTGTTCCGTGAGCTGGTCGAATTTTGCCCGTGTCAGGGTCATGTTCAGGTGCTTGGGTCCGTTTGAGTCGGCTGTGATGAAGGGCAGGCTGATTTCCGTGCTCGACCTCGAGGAGAGCTCGCACTTTGCTTTCTCCGCCGCCTCGTAAAGACGCTGGAGAGCCTGCCTGTCCTTTCTGAGGTCGATCCCCTGTTCCTTGCGAAATTCCTCGGCCATCCAGTCGACGACACACTTGTCGAAATTGTCGCCACCGAGGTGCGTGTCACCCGCTGTGGCTCGGACCTCGCACAGTCCTTCGCCGACTTCCAGGATGGAAACGTCGAAGGTCCCGCCACCAAGGTCGAAGACCATGACGACTTCGTTTCCCTTCTTTTCCATCCCGTAGGCGAGAGCGGCTGCCGTCGGCTCGTTGACGACGCGCAGCACGTTGACTCCGGCGATCTTCCCGGCGTTTTTCGTCGCCTGTCGCTGGGCGTCATTAAAATAGGCCGGCACCGTAATTACCGCATCGGTCACCTTCTCGCCCAGGTATGCCTCGGCGTCGTCAACCAGCTTGCGCAGGACCATGGCACTGACTTCCTCTGGCGCATACTCCTTGCCGACGACGACCCTCACCGAGTTGTGCGGTCCCTCCACAACCTTGTAGGGAACGATCTTCATTTCCTCTTCGACTTCGTTGTAGTTACGGCCCATGAACCGCTTGATCGAATATACCGTCCCTTCAGGGTTCAGAACGGCCTGACGCCTGGCAAGGGTTCCCACCAGTCGCTCCCCGTTTCTTGCAAAACCGACGACTGACGGTGTCGTCCGCCCGCCTTCGGCGTTGGTGATTACCGTCGGGTGTCCGCCTTCCATAAAGGCAACGACGGAATTGGTTGTCCCAAGATCGATTCCTACTGTGCGGCCCATATCAATACCCTCCCAAGGGGAAATTTACAAAATCATATTGACCTATTTTGACCATTACGTTGCCTATTATAGAGGTCAGTATAGATCAGGCAAGTTTCCCAAAGGTGATGAGCTGATAATATTTCTATTTTCCACCAAATATTTATCATTTTTAAGGTTTTTTGATCATATGCTTTTTTTGAAAGCAAAAAGG
>JBNGCT010000075.1:0-7833 GCA_049974965.1 Thermovirgaceae bacterium | reverse complement strand
ACGAAAAGATCTTTTCGTCCTTTCGGGCCCTTATTTCCAGGTTTTTCCACAGATCCCTACAGAGATTTTTCGAATTCGAGAAAACGTGCTTTCATGTTGACTCCCCCGGGCCCACCGTACCCGCACATCCGCCCGTCACTCCCGATAACCCGGTGACAGGGCACGAAAGGAGCCCAGGGATTTGCCCTCATCAGGCCCCCTACCGCCCTTGCCGCATTCGGGTTACCGACATGGACGGCGATATCCCTGTACGTCCGCGTACTTCCGGCAGGTATGCCTGACACAACCCGGTAAACCGAAAGAGCGAATTCCGACGGTTGCTTGAATATGCAGAGGTTCAGGGAAACCTCTTTGCCCGTCCAGAAAGCGTTCCATGCTTTTTCGAGCCATGCAGGCGGCTCTGCGAGCATTGCATCCTTGCAGAGCCGGTCATTGGCGCGCGTCGTTGAATACAAAAGCCCCTGATCGCACCAGACAAGCCTCCAGGCTCCCATGGGCGAATCGATCGCCGCGGTGGAAAGGGCGACCCCCCTTGGGATTGTTTCAAACCTCATCATGCAAACCACCTCAACAGTAAAAATGCCATCGTCCCGACACATGTAACAATACAGGAATGTCGTTCGCTTCTCCAGAGGACTTCTCCGCTGAATGGCCCTGCAACGGAAGCGGTGGAAGGGATGGTTTTCGGGAAAAACCTTCCAACACGTCTTGAATATTCCGTGAAACCTTCGGGGAAACTTCCGGAAAGGAATCTTTCCTCGTGGGGAATTACAAGGAAGCCATACAAGCCGGTAAAGAAAAGGGAAAAGACCCAAAGTGTCTTCAGGTTCCCGGAAAGAAAACACCATCCGAGGCCGATGAGGCCGTTTGCAACATACAGCGGATTCCGGCAAAGAGCATAGGGACCCCAGGTCACGAGCCGCGTTGCCTTGACTTTTTCACCGCGGTACAGCGTAATGGTCCCCGCCGCCCAGAATCGGATCCCCTGGCCGGCAATGACAAGGGATATTCCGGGTAAAATGACCGCTTTTGAGGGTTCGGCCATGAAAAGAACCACGACGAACAGGACTGTCCAGATTCCGCCCCTGTACTTGAAAGCAAGGTCTTGCACCTTGTTCATTCTTGCCCGCCTCATTCGTTTTCGTCTTCGAAGCTTTTCGACTGCAGTAAAGCTTCCGTCTCCCCCCAGCCGATCAGCCTGACCGCAACGAGCGCCCCCATTGCAATCGAGATGTATTCCGTAAAGAAGCGCCACGCGATGGCAAGAACTCCCGCCATGTTCCATGGGACAAGGAAGCTGAAAATCGCTGCTCCTCCACCTTCGGCGACACCGCTTGCACCGGGTGTCGGAACGAAATACAGGATAAACAAAAACAGTGCCTGCGCGAGGAAGGCCTCCCCGAAATTCACCTCAATGCCCAAAGACCAGATCAGACACGGCAGGATGGAAAACATGGCCACCATCTGCATCCATGAAATTACGAAGGCTATGAGGAAAATCGGGAAACCTTTCGAGAAAAAGAGGCGGAAGTTCCTGCTGTAGTTGTCGATTTCCCTGTGTATTCTCCTGAGTGTTCGCAGCACCCGTCTGGGCTTCACGATCCCCATTCGCTTGAGCAGCATCAAAAGCATGCCTGCCCATTTTTTCATCAGCGATGGCCGTACCAGGCTCAGGACAACCAGAAGCCAGGTTCCGATGACAAAAAGGACGACGTATCCAAGTACCCCCCGGAGAAGGAACCGCCCCTCAAGCATTTCGGGCTTGAACAAAAGAACAAGAGGGACGATAAGCCCTACCTGAAAAAGTGTCATCAGCGTCGATACCAGGGTGATGGCCACGCCTTTGCCTATCGGGATCCCCGCCCTGAACATGAAGTATACCTGAAACGGACCACCTCCGCTTTGCATCGGCGTGATCGCACACCCGAAATAGCGAAGCCAGTTAAGCAAAAAGGCGAATCGGTAGCTGATTCGTTCTTCCGCCGCATGGACAAGGGAAAACAGTTTCAGTGCATCCAGGTTCCAAAAAAGCAGCACGAGGCCACAAACTCCGACGAGTCTGGATATGTCTGCCTCAAGGAGGAGTTTCCAGGTACAAAGATCCACGCTTGACAAAAGGATGACTGCACTGACCCCTGTGGTAAGCCCGATGAAAAGAGCCAGACCTTTGCGAACAGACAAACTGATCCCCTACCCCGTCTGGTTTTTTCTGACCTGGTCAGGTGCTTTCACTGCAAGCCCCGTACTCCATGCCAGCACAGCAATCTGCGTCCTGTCACGCAGTTCGAGCTTCTTGAGAATGTGGCCAACGTGGTTTTTGACCGTCTTTTCGGAAAGGACCATCGTTTCCGCGACTTTCGAATTATTGAACCCCTGTCCGATCCAATAGACAACCTCCCTTTCGCGGGGAGTCAGATCATCGAACAGGTCCGCTTCACTCCTCGCTCTCAAGAGGATCTCCGGAAGATCCCCGGTTATCCGGGCGTCAAACCCCGAATCGCCTCTTGCGACGCCTCGAACCGCCTTGAGGAGTTCTTCCGTCCCGGACGTCATGAGGACGCAGCCATGTATCCCCGATTCGTACAAATCAGCCAGGCGATGGAGTGCGCCCTCGTCAGAAAGCAAAAGAAACCGGGTTTTCATCCCGGAACCCGACAGTTCCCTGACCAGGTCCGGACCATCATATTTCGGGAGACGGCCACCCAGGATCAATACATCAGGAGTTCCTTCACGAACCAGGTGCAGAGCTTCAAGACCGTCCAAAGCATACCCCGTAACATGCAGGTCATGTTCACTTTCAAGGACACGGCCCAGTGTTTCCGCAAAGAGTCTCCTGGAATCGGCGATCACGATACGTTTTTTTTTCACCTTCACACCCCCGGGAAATTATCGCATCCTTCGCCTTCCTGTGCTATTCTCGTTGCCGTGCTCCTGTCACGGCCGGCGGCAGGGATCCCGCACCCGTTTGGTTTCCGAAAAGAGGAAAACGGCGAAAAGGAGGAAGGCCCTCGCGTGAAAACCGATTCAAGGCAAACCTTACCCCCGGTAAGTCCGGGCATACGCCGCAAGATCGCAAAGGCACTCGCAGCACACGGCATGATCCAAAAGAGAGAACGCATTCTCGTCGGTTTGTCCGGAGGAAAGGACAGTCTTTTGCTCGTTTCGGCACTGGGAGAATTGCAGCGGACCGGACCTCTTGAATTCGATCTTGCCGCCTTGACAATAGACATAACGGGACATCGCTCGGGTTTTGAAAAACTTTCCGAATACTGCACCAGCTCAGGTATTCCCCACGAGATTCTCGCCTACCCGATACTCGATATCATCCGTGACCGGGAGGAGCGGTCTCCCTGCAGCCTTTGCGCAAACCTCAGAAACGGCATTCTTTTCGGCCACGCTGCAGAAAAGGGGTACAGTTCCGTCGCCCTGGGACACAATCTCGATGACGCCGTCGAGACGGTTCTCATGAACCTTTTTCTCGCCGGGCGGTTCAAATGCTTTTCGCCGCGATCCTGGCGAAGCCGGAAGAAAATCTGGGCGATCAGGCCACTGGTCTAT
This sequence comes from Thermovirgaceae bacterium, assembly GCA_049974965.1. Classification (GTDB taxonomy): domain Bacteria; phylum Synergistota; class Synergistia; order Synergistales; family Thermovirgaceae; genus UBA1876. Next base: position 4,275 of record JBNGCT010000075.1, on the reverse strand, counting down.
CTTTCCGAAGATGCCATATCGCAGGAAGCCCGTCGTCTCAGCCTCCCTGTGACCGAAAAGAAATGCCCCTATGACGGCAACACCCGCCGCCAGGAGATGAAGAACCTTCTCGATTTCCTCGAGCCGCGTTTTCCCTCGCTGAAATCACAGATACTCCACGCCCTTCTTCATGTCAAAAAAAGCGATATCTGGGGCCTCGAGGAAGAAACCGAATCCTGATACAACGCCCCTTCAGCTGAGGAGTCCCGAAACGATGACGTCTACAGCTTCGTCCTCGTCAAGTCCTTTCGCCATCAAGCCTTCTATCTTGTCGTCGGCGATCCTTCCGATCGCCGCTTCGTGGGTTACCTCCGCTTCGGGGTGGGATGCCATGACAACCGGCGATGCTTCCGCCTTCGCGCTCCCCTGGACGACTTCCGTGCAGTCCACATGCCCTCGCGCCCCCGGAGCCGCGCCGTCTATCAAACCGAGAAATTTCCCGCTGCTGGTATCCTTCAGGACCACCCTGGCCTTCACCAGGGCCGAACTGTTTTTTCCCGTCAACCTGACCACGTCGCGGACCTGGCAGATATCGTCATATTTGCCGTAAACCTTCGACGTGACCTCCACGCGGCTCGACTCGCCCGCGGCCTCCACCTCGATGTCTATGTCGAGATCCCCGACTCTTCCTTCGACGAGGCTGAAATCTCCGTAGTAGGACGCACCATCTTCAAGGGTCACCTTGCTGACGGGCCTGACTTCTATCTTGCCTTCGGGGCCGTGGACATGGACTTCCTTGTAACTGAACGAGGAATTTTCACCGATATGTATGGAACCTTCCATGGCGTGGAGGAATTCGACGGCGTTCGGGAAAATGCAGTGAGCAAGAAAATCCGCTTTGGCACCCTTTCCTATATAAATCCTGCTGTTAATGACCTGGCGCCCGGAATCTCCCAGGTGCCCAAAGCACAAATGCACCGGCTTCGCGATCACTACTCCGTCGGAGACGGAAATCGTCGCATCGATGCCGTCCTCGGTTTCCTCGGCCTGTATATCCACACCGGGGAGGACGTTCCTGCCGAGAATCCTGTTCGCATGCACCACAACATAGATTGCATCCGATTCACCAAGGGTTCCTGAAACCCCTCCTGTTTTCCCGGCTATTTCCACGAGGCTTTTATATTCGTCAGTGACCTGCATCGTTTTCTTCCTCCAGGTTCGCATGTTCCTCAGCATCAGGGTCCGGGCATGGTCGGCACTGGGACATGAAATAACGCCTGACGGCCTCCGCGCTGCCCTCGAGCATGATTTTCCCATTGCACATCAGGTAGGACCGATCACAGCGGGCAGCCACATCCTCGCGATGGGTAATTATCAAAACGCTTCCGCCATCTTCAACCATTTTCCTGAAAAGTCGGGTGATTTCTCCAAGGGCGAGGAGATCCACCCCTGAATCCGGCTCGTCGAGAATCGTCAGGGCGGGCTTCATCATATAGACCGAAGACAACTCAATCCGCTTTCGTTCACCGCCTGAAAGGTTCTTGTCCACCATCCTGTCGAGGTACCCTGCGTCGAGCTGAACCAGATACAGGGCCTCTTTCATCGCATCCTCCCCGGCTTTTCCGCCCGATGAAATGCGAAGATATTCACGAACGCTGACCCCCTCATAACGGGCCGGATGCTGCCATGCGAGGGTCACTCCAGCTCTGGCCCTTTCGGTGATGCTCCAGTCCGTTATGTCGTCTCCATTGAAAAAGATCCGTCCCGACCGGGGCCTGTAGCTCGTGACGCCCATGACCGCGTATGCAAGGCTTGATTTCCCGGCGCCGTTTCTGCCGAGAACCCCCGTCATCTCCCGGGGCCGGACCTGCAGCGTAACATTCTGCAGAATGTCGGCACCTCCGCGGGTCACCGAAACTTCATCAAGATACAGCAACGATTCTTTCACTTCCTCTCACCTCAATACCCTGTTGTCGATCAGCCGGGCCTTTCCGACACGGGCCGCGACAGCCATGACAGCGGGTTTCGTGATGTTTTCCATCTTCTCGAGGCTTTCGGCGTCCCGTACTTGCACGTACTCGAGAGACACCCGTTTCTTCGGTTGAAGGTAAGACCTGACGAGCTTTTCGAGAGCCTCAGTCTTCCGCTCGCCTTCACGGAAACGTCTTTCAGCCTCGCACAGGGCTTCATTGATGCAGACAGCCTCTTTTCTTTCTTCCGGTTTCAGGTAGATGTTTCGGCTGCTTACGGCAAGACCGTCGGCGTCCCTGACGATGGGACAGCCGATGATGTCCGTCGGGACGTTGAGATCCCTCATCATTCTCCTGATCACCACGAGCTGCTGGTAATCCTTCTCGCCGAAGTACATCCTGTGAGGTGTCACGATATTGTGCAGTTTGAGGACCACCGTACAGACACCCTCGAAATGTCCTGGTCTCAAGGCACCGCACATAGTATTGCTCAGTTTTGTTTCCCGAACTACCGTCGAGGCACCGGGCATGTACATGGCTTCCGCCTGAGGGGCGAAAAGCATGTCAACGCCCTCGCTCTCAAGAAGGGCCGTATCTCTTTTCAAATCTCTCGGATAGTCTTCGTAATCCTCTGAAGGGCTGAACTGTATGGGATTGACGAAAATCGACACGACACACAGATCACAGTCTTTTTTGCACTGTCTGACCAGAGATAAATGCCCTTCGTGAAGAAACCCCATCGTCGGAACCATCCCGACCGTTTTCGACGCTCCCGCATTCAAGCCTTTCAGTGCTTCGCGGGCCTGTTCCGGAGTTTTTGCCGTTTTCATCGGCGATCCCTGCGCCTCATACCTTCAGCGTCCCCGCCAGGGCCTTTTCAAAGAACCTTTCGGCTTCACTGACGTCATCCTGAAAGCCATCTTTCCCCATGAGGCCGTAGGTATAGCGTTTGCCTTGCTCGACTCCAGGCTGATCGAAGGGGTTGATCTCCATGAGCCCGCCAGTGAGCGCCGTCGCGTATTCAAACAGGTATATGAGTCCACCCAGACGGAAGGCGTCAAGTTTCGGCACCCGCATCCACAGGACGGGCCTGGTTGCCTTGATCAGCGAAGCCGTCGTTGCAAGGGCTTCGGAATTCAGCATGCCCCCCATGGTCTTTCCTGACAGGTATGACAACGGCTCAAGAGATGATACATGGCATTCCGGCAGATACAGGGCGCTTCGTTCGTCAATACTCATCAGCAAAAACAGCTTGTCATCCGGTCCTGACGTATAAAGCTGCACCTGCGAGTGCTGGTCGATCGCACCAAGCGCCCTGACGGGAGTGCTCCCCTGTCCGTCTTTCCCCAGGCTTTCCGCCCAAAGCTGGGTGAACCATTCCGTGAAATCGCGAAGGCTGTCTGCATAAGGCATGAGAACGATCATGTTCCTCCCCGCCTTCATGTGCGCATGGCCACAAGCCGCCAGGATCCAGGCGGGATTTGCCTGGAGATGTTTTTCGGTCAGGATCCGGCTTCGCATTGCCGATGCGCCTCCAAGCAGGCCTTCCACATCGATTCCCTGGCAGGCAGCTGAAAGAAGCCCCACTGCTGACAGCACCGAATACCTGCCACCGAGACCCGTAGGAATGGCCAGCGAGTGACACCCCGTTTCCTTCGCGAAGGCCCTGAGCACGCCTTTTTCGGGGTCCGTCACAACGGTAACCTGTTTTGCGGCCCCGTCTCCTGTCTTTTTGCGGAGACGGTCCCAGAACCAGAGGAAGTTCGCCATGGTTTCCGCCGTTGTCCCGGATTTGCTTACCACCACAAAGGCCGTCCTTTCCGGGTCAATCATGTCCCAGATAGCCGCCGTTCCTTCGGGATCGGCGTTGTCAGCCACGTAAAACCTCGGGCCGCCTCGCTCCTGTCGCGAGAGCTCGTTGTAATACGGGTGAACAAGGGCATTCTGCAACATGAGATTGCCGAGGGCTGATCCTCCGATACCGATTTGAACAACCGCATCGTAATCCTTGAGCCGTTTTGCCGTTTCAATGACACCATGGGGCTTTTCTTCGGGAAGCAGGACCCAGCCGAATCCGTCTCGTTTCTCCTGCGCACCCTTTTCCAGATTCGCCTGCACATTTCCCAGGGGGGCTTGAAGCTCGCCGAGCACCGGGGGGAGATTTTCCCCGTCGTCAAATGTCGCGTCCGGAAGGGCTCCGCCGTAGGAAATTTCCACTATATTCATGCCATCACCCCGTTTTGAAGGGGACTTTGGGAAAGTCCTGATGATTTTCATTGTAGCGAAAGGCTTCCGGAAAAACAAAACGGGCCTGCAGCTGCAGGCC
>JBNGCT010000074.1:0-8101 GCA_049974965.1 Thermovirgaceae bacterium | reverse complement strand
GATGTACGTCCTGCTGCGGAAAGGGGATACTGATCCCCTCCGCATCGAAACGCTTTTTGATCTTTTCGTGGATGTCGAAGTAGAAGTTCCAGTAATCCCCGCTTTTCACCCAGGGTCTGACGACAAAATTCACGCTGCTGTCGGCGAGCTCGAAGAGGGCTATCGTCGGGGCAGGATCCTTCAAGACACGCTCATCGGAATTGATGATATCCCAGAGCACGCTTTTAACCTGGTCTATGTCGTCGCTGTAGCTGACGCCTGCGACCAGATCGACCCGCCTGATTTCCTTCGTCGAGTAGTTGACGATACTGTCGCTCGTGATCCTGGCGTTCGGGACGATAATCGAGGTGTTGTCGGGAGATTTGAGATGGGTCGTAAAAATACTGATTTCCTCCACGGTACCTGCCGTTCCTCCACCCTGGATATAGTCTCCCACCTTGAAGGGCTTGAAAATGATCATCAGCACGCCGGCTGCGAAATTCGCCAGAGAGCCCTGAAGCGCCAGACCAATGGCAAGTCCTGCCGCACCAATGATCGCCACGAAAGAGGCTGTCTGCACTCCAAGCTTGCCCAGGGCCGCTGTGATGACAAAAGCCATGAGGGCAACATAAATGACGCTCGTAACAAACGAAATCAGCGTGGGGTCCACTTTGCCTCTTTCCATCGCCTTCGCAATACCTTTCTTGATTGCGCCGGCAACGATCCGTCCAATAACAAGGATAGCAATGGCAGCCAGAATCCTAACACCGTATAATATCGTCCATTGCTGTAAGGTCGGGATTACCACTCCCATTGGAAAACCTCCTTCTTGTTTTTGCTTGTATTGTTAGTTGAATTATGCGAGATAGCCACGTTTTTTGAAATATGTCAACAACGCCATTTCAGACACGCTCTTCAAATGCTTGCATTGCTGCTTTGTATCCTTCCTCGATTAAATCATCAGTCTTATTCATGTCATACATGTTGAAACCGGTCAAATCCGGTGTAATGACAAGATCGGCCCATTCTGTTTGCAGTCGTGTCGCCGCCTTTAACGTAAAATCGAATGACCGAAGTAGAACCTCGACGATGTTTTTCGGCTTGTACTCCCTGTGCCCCGCGTTCAGGTTGACACCTATGATTTCGTCCGCACCCAGCCGCCGCAGCGGTGATACGGGGACATTTTCGACAATGCCCCCATCGACGAGAAGCCTGCCGCCCATCTCTACCGGCACGTAAATCCCCGGTATGCACGAACTTGCCATCACGGCTTTCGCGGCGTCACCTTCATAGAGCACAACTTCGTCACCTGTGGCAATATCTGTGGCGACAATAGCCAAAGGGATTAGGGCATCCTCTATGCTCGCTTCCCCGATGTTTTCCTTCAGGAGTGCGCCGAGCTTCTCGTTTGAAAGCAAACCGTACCGGGACAGGGACAGTTTCGAAATTTCCATCCACTTGATCTGCTTTGCAATTTCCGCCAGCTCTTCCCAGTTTTTCCCGAATGCATACAAAGAGGCGACAAACGCGCCTGCACTTGTCCCCGAAATGCATCCAACCTGAATACCAAATTCCTGCAGCGCCTTGAGAACCCCTATATGCGCGGCTCCAAGGGCTCCGCCTCCTCCGAGAGCGAGGCCGACTGTCTTCCCTTCGAAACCCGTCATGAACTCTTCTCCTCCTTTAGGAAAACACTCACATCCACTTTGCTCCCGCGGCATTTCCCTATTTACCTTTTTCCCGCTGCTCACTGTACAGACCGCGCACCTCAGGGTTCGTGAATCGTACAGCCTCCAAAGTGTTTCGTATATGCTCCGGGATGCCTTTACCCATCCAAGTCCGGTCGCTTCAATCATACAACCGGAGGGGCGCCTGAATAATCTTCTTTTGTTTGACCTGTTTACCGAATTGACTCTATACTTTTATTATGCTACGAAAATATTCGAAACATAAGGAGGAATGTTTTATGGATCTGATAAACGTACTGGAACTGGCCGTAGGGGCGGAAATCGAGGGCAGGGAGCTGTACAAGACCGCGAGTGAAAAAACGTCAGACTCAAAGGCAAAAAAGGTATTCAAAATGCTTGCCGACGAAGAGCAAAGCCATATTGACAACCTGGTCCAGATGGCAAGGGATTATAAGGCCGGCAAGGAACTCACCATGCCGGACCTTCTGGCTCCTGCTTCCTTCGATGATGCAGAAAGCCCTATATTCACAAGAGAATTCAAGGAAAAGGTCTCCGACTTTGATATGACGGCCTTGAACATCGGAATGAAGCTTGAACTCGAATCGGAGAAATTTTACAAGGATGCTGCGGCCGAAGCGACGGAAAAACCGGTCAAGGAGCTATTCCTGCACCTCGCGGAATGGGAACGGGGCCATTTCGAATTTCTGAGGAACCAGTCTTCCTTCTTCGAAAGCTTCTACAAACTCAAAAACAGCCTCTTCCGTTTCTGATTCCCCTCTTTGACCGGAGTTTTGCATCAAGGACCGGAACAGTTTTTTCGCTGCCCAGGAAAAACGTCGTGAAAGGGGCCGACGAAAGTTGGCCCCTTCTCTTTTCAGGAACACTATTATATGCCATTATGGCAAAATGGATAAATCGGCTTTACGGGCATCGGGACTGAATACTCGCACCGTTTTTTCTATTTCCTCCAGGTAATGGCGGATGGCCGTCGCCTCTGTCATGGAAGGGCCGTAGACGGTGAAGAGTGCACGCGATGTCTCAGGGGTGATCATGCTCATGTTATCCGGACCATACAGCACGCTTGAAAGAATTCCCGCCTGATCTGAAAGAAACATATCCCCTTTTTTCAGAACACGTTCTTTTCCCCCCATGGTGACATACTTTTCGTCCCCTTTCGCGATGTCAAGGTGAATCGGTTGCGATATAGCGTCGAGGTAGTGACCCGCGGTCAAAAATCCCCATTCAAGCTCAGCCATGAACATGGCGGACACAAGCGGTGAAGGAGACCAAAGCGGCCTTCCCTTGAGAGCCACCGTCTCCAGCTGAAGCAGCACCGGGTAGTTATGGCCAAACTTTCTGAAATACCCCTGGTATTCAGCAAAAGGTGGAGCTTTAGCTATTTCTTTTCGGTTCTTGCCCAAATACCGTCCTCGCAGGCTTTCTTCCAGCAACCTCCGCTTTCTGTCCAGATGCGTGTTCCCCTTCGTGTTTTGTACACCTTCCAGGGCGATAATGCCGACTCGCACATCCGGGCAGGTTTCCATCCAGTCGTCGGAGACGGAAATCATCATGACCTGCTACTTTCCTGTTCCCCTTCACCGGATTATTGCTTCAGGCTTTATCCCCTGTATCGCTTTTTATCACTTTGACAATACGGTACAATACGCAGCAAAAACCATCAGAGGAGGTTTTTTCAATGTTTGTCGTCAGCAGGCTCAAGCATCTTGGATATTTCCTCGGGATCGCGCTCATGATACTCGGTGCTGCCTTCATTGCCATGCCAGGGCAAATCGTGGGCCTCATAACGATCCTTGTCGGGGCGGTATTCCTGCTTTACGGCCTTTTCCGCAGCCTAGCGGTTGTTTTCAAGTGGGACACCCTCAAAAACAGGATTCTTCAGCTTTCTGTCGGGCTTGTCCTCATGGCGGCCGGTCTGTACGTCCTTTTGAATACCCGGGCGACGATCCATATCACGGGGATCGTGCTTGGAGTCTTCGCCATACTGCTTGCCGCCGACCGCTTTGTTTCTGCCCAGAAATTGCGCGGCCGGGCCAACATCACACCTGCGGTCCTCTTCGGTGCCATTCACCTGGTCTTCGGCGTCGGGCTCATATATGCCTCCGTGCAAATGTTTTCCGTTATCGTCATCCTTTACGGAATCTATCTCTTCGCCGCAGGCCTCATGGTCGTTCTTTCCCTTCGGCTTTTCAACGATTTCTGATTCGTTCCTTATCCTGCGGCAGGGACAGGAGCCTACCGCCTCAAACTTTCGTCGCCTTCTTTCAGTTATGCCCGCCGGCAAGTCCAAGCCTCTCGAGAGTATCAGGACGGGGAAGCCCCGTTTCCCGGTCCCAGCCCCTGGCCTCGTAGTATTCATCAAGCATGACATCGAGTTCCACCACTGATCCCGAAGTGGGACTGTCACCGGGCATTGGTTCTTCCAGAAACCTTGCAGGAAGCCGGTCATCAAGCCTCGACATACCCAGTTTGGTGATATAGAGCCTTTCCATATTCACGATGCGCTCCATGGAGGATTCGACACCCTCACCTGAGAAATCGAGCCCCGTCGCATCCCGCAGGAGGCCGGCGGCGGAGTCGAAATCAAGTATTTCCATGTTCACAATAGTGTTTTTGCATGCATTAAGACAATCAGCAAGAGCACACCTCTCTTCGAAATCCTTTACAACCCTCCCCTTGCCCGCAGTCTTCAGCCGAAAGGCCGCATCGGGGGTTCCATATCTACGCAAAGCTTCTTCCGCGTTGCCGGAGAATTCGAACCACGGCTCAGATCGGAGATGATCCCCCCCGCGGCTTGCAACAGCAAGGCCAAGAGCATACCCCTTGATGCCGCGGGGATCGGCCTGAAAGATTTCAAGCCCTTTGACGTGCATCGCAATTGCCTCTCCCCGGCCAAGCGTTTCAGCTGCGCGCCGTACGCCGTCTGCCAATATATCCCCGAATCCCTCTCTCGTGGCGATTTTCCGTATCAGGGCCATGACGCTTTTCTCGTTTCCCCACGTGAGTTCCATCCCGTCCGTATCGGACGGAGACAGCATTCCGTTTTCGAACAATTCCTGGGCAAAGGAAATGACTTCGGACGTGGAGATGACGTCAAGGCCGAGCCTGTTGCACAGATCACAGCACCTGAGGGAAAATTCCAGGCTCTTGCATCCGACTCGCGAGGAAAACCCCGCAAGACCTTCAAATTCTGGTCCTTCACCGGTAATCGAACCAAAGTCACCCTGAATCCGGTACACACGGCTGCAGGGAATGGTGCAGGAAAAACAGCCTCTTGATTTTACCTTGACCCGTGATTCAAGGGCTTCTCCACTCACCTGGTCGACATGCTCAAAGGTGCCCTGCTGAAAATGGCGCGTGGAAAGACACCCGAGGCTGTCCAGCGCGGAGACAAGCTTTGTCGTACCCAGCCGCCGCCTGATGTCAAACTCGTCATGGTCTTTTATGGCCTTGACGAATTTTTCGATCTTCGCCTCAAATGCTTCCGGATCAGCCACTTTCACGCAGCCGCGACCTCTCACCGCGACGGCTTTCACTTTTTTTGACGCCATGACCAGTCCCATTCCCGTCCGGGCGGCCGCCCGGACTCCAGTACAGAAAATACCGGAAAATGCGACGCCGTTCTCGGAAGCCGGGCCTATGGCGGCAACCTGGACCCTGTCGTCTGCAAGTTCCTCTTTAATCCTGACCTGTGTCTCAATCGTATCAAGACCAACGAGGTGGGAAGCGTCCCTGAAAAAGGCGCCCTCTTCTGTTATGACAAGATACACGGGTTTCGGCGAACGTCCTTTGAGGATGATCTGGTCATAACCGGCGAATTTCATTTCAGGGCCGAAATCACCACCTGTATTGGAGTCCCCCAGAATGCCCGTCTGTGGTGAACGGGCAGTGAAGTTGACACGAGCGGCTCCGGGGAAGGAGGTTCCGTTCAAGGGCCCCACACCGATATACAAATTGTTTGCCGACGACAACGGATCCCTGTCCAGAGGCGTTTCATCCAGCAACGCGGCGATGTTCAGGCCCCGGCCACCGAGAAAAGCGAGCGCCGTCTTCTCACCAAGTGGTTCTTCCGTCGCCCGGGCCTTGTAAAGATCTACAATCAGTTTCTTCCCGCTGTAACCATACATGGTCTTCCTCCTAAAGGTTCTCCATGACTTCCACCCGGACCGCTCCGGTCGGGCACCGTCTGGAGCAGGCCGGGTTGCCGCCGCAAAGGTCGCATACCAGTGGTTTCATTGCCGGTGACATCCTGATGGCCCCGAAGGGGCACGCTTTGACACACGTACCGCAGGACGTGCACAAATGCCCGTCCAGATGAAGTCCGCCAGTTTCGGGATCACGCCGCAACGCCCCTGTGGGGCAGGCTTTGACACAGGGAGCGGAACCGCACTGGTGGCAAACGACGGGGATATCTGTACAATGCCTTTCGTCGGACGTTATCCGTATTCTTGAAAGATCAGGCGAATACGTCCCCCCGTGTGCAGCACTGCAGGCTACTTCGCAGGCCCTGCAGCCGGAGCAGACATCAGGATCGGTGACAAGGCGCATTCTCTTTGTCCCCGCTTTTGTTTTTTCATCGATTCGCACTTGCCCGCTTTCTCCGATCCGCTCGACTTTGTACACCACGCCGCCCTTCGGGTCGGGACACACAAGCCTGGAGGTTGCCGGAATCCAGTCGTTGGGATCGTTCGTCACCCTCTGTTTTGCCGGCAGAAAGGGCATGAGGCTTTGAAGCGCCCATATGCAGATATGACCTCCCTCGGGAAGGACCAGGGCGCTTCCCCTGATCTCGAAATAATCACCCGGTTTCATCGGAAGGTCGCAGAATCCCTGAACACTCTCCACCGTCACCCTGAGATCATACATTTGCGAGGCCCTCCCCTTTGGAAACAATCCGTTCCAGCTGTCGCGGAATCCCCTGACCTTCTAGGTACCATAAACCGCTTCCTCGACGACTTCGAGATCCTCGGCGTTTCCCGCCGAGACATAATCCCTTCCCCAACCGGAGATGATTGCGAAGGCCATCACTCCAAGCAAGGCCCATCCATGGAACATAAAGGGGATTACCGATATGAGACTGAAATCGACGGGCATGCCTGACCCTCCCGCAAACATGTAAGCCAGAAGGGGGCCGAAACCGTAGGGGATGAGACACATGGCTCCCGCAGAAACGGCGTCGAGGATATTGGCGCTTCTTTGGGGTGAAATACCGTTTTCTTGTACAAGGATTTTCCTCGCGAGGGGACCGGCCATGATGATGACTATGGTGCTCGCAACGGTTAAAAGATTCATAAGAATCAAAAGAGCGGAAATTGTCAGCTCAGCATTTCTCGGCGACGCAGTGAGCTTTCTGGTCCTTTCTGTTACCATTTCGAGGAAGCCTCCCCTTTCCAGAAGCCCTACGAGGCCCATGAGCAGGAATGCGAATATGGCGATGTCCATCAATCCGTTAATGCCGTCGACAATGACACCGCCTACACGGAACTGCTCCATATCTATCACCAGCAAAGAGGCAGGGTCAAGAAGTCCTGAAAGAATGCCTACTATAACTCCCAGGACCCCGCTGTACATCAGGGCGATGATCAGGTGGATGCCCCGGAACATCATGGCTATAAGCACAACGGGGACGACAAGCATCACAAGGCCTCCTGCGGAAAGCTCGCCGAGCCGGGCGACTCCTTCCGCCGCCGTTTGTCCGCCTCCTCCGAAAAGGACGAAAAGGACACATGAAATACCCGCGGCCGTCAAAGCGTATTTCAGCCTTGTGCGAACAACTTTTGGCACGTCCGTGCCCTGGGTGTACGCAGATGCGATGGTTGTATCCGAAACGGGGGCGATATTGTCACCAAAATAGGCGGCACAAACGATCGCGGCGACCATAACAGGAGGGTTGGCCCCCAGGGCTACTCCAACCGGATACAGGATCGGCCCGAGTGCGATAACTGTCCCTATGGCCGTTCCCGTGGCAGTCGAAAGCAGACAGCCGATCGCAAAGGTGACGAGCGGGAAGAACGCACCTTCAAGCCCTATGGAAATACCAAGCCACACAAGCCCCTGAACGAGACCTGTCACCTTCAGAAGCTGGGCGATGATTCCCGCCAGGAACCAGGCCATGAGCATTATGGCCACCATTTCCGAGGACATGCCCTTGATAATGGCAGAGGCACATGCCCTGGGGTCTTTTGCCAAAATAATGGCCAGCAGGATCGCCACCAGCGTTGGCACCCAAAAGGCCATCGGCAGCGCTTTCCCGGTCAGCGCAAGCCACATGATTCCGGCAAAAAGAACCACAAATGGCAGAATCAACCCTGTCAAACCGCCTCTGAACTCAAGTCTTTGCTTCATTTCTCCGCTCATTATGTTCCCTCCTCAGTTCCTCTGTTCATTCTCTGCTCCTGACCGTCAACCCTTTTTCG
>JBNGCT010000073.1:0-8225 GCA_049974965.1 Thermovirgaceae bacterium | reverse complement strand
CGTGGCCGTAAAAGAGGGTGCCCATATAAAGATTGACCTGATGGTGGAGCGGTTCCCCGAGGGGTTCAAAAAAGGCTTCCGGATCCTGTCAAGCGCCGTCAGCGCCGCCCTGGTCTCGCTTATCGCCCACCAGGCCTTTGTGCTGGTCGGCAAAACCATGGACAAGACGACGGGTTCCTTCCCGCTTCCAGTGGCGTATTTCTACATGAGCCTTCTCGCCGGGTGCTGCCTCATGGTGCTGAACTATATCTTCCTCATCTATGCCGAATTCCGCCCCCCGCAGGAAAAGGGGGCCTGAGCGCATGGCCCTGTTCCTGTTCGCATCATTCGCGGTTTTCCTTCTGCTTTCCGTCCCGATCGCCATTTCTTTGGGCGCTGCATCGTTTCTGGGCATCGCCCTGAAGACCACGGTTCCCACCTTCATTGTGGCCCAGCGGATGGTGGGGGGCATCAACAAGTTCCCCATCCTGGCACTGGTGTTTTTCATCCTCGCAGGAAACGTAATGACTGAAGGGGGCGTATCGAGGAAGCTTGTCCGCTTCGCCAACGCCTTTGTGGGCAAGGTCTCCGGGGGGCTGGCCATGGTTTCCACCCTGGCCGCCATGTTCTTCGGCGCCATCTCGGGATCCTCGGCGGCGACCACGGCCGCCATCGGTTCCATCATGATCCCCTACATGAAGGAGGCGGGATATAAACAGGAGTTCTCGGCGGCGGTCATCGCCTGCTCCGGGCTTTTGGGCCTGCTGATCCCCCCGAGCGGGACCATGATCCTCTACGCCATCATTGCCGACGTGTCGATACTGCGGCTTTTCATCGCCGGCATCGTGCCGGGGGTCGTCATCGGGGCAAGCCTCATGACAACGGAGTACTGGATCTCCCGGAAGAGGGGCTACAAGGCCTTCATCATGGAAGAAGAACAATCGCCGCGGGGGAAAGTCTGCCGCGACAGCCTTTTCGCACTGCTGTCGCCGGTTCTGATCCTCGGGGGGATCTATTCGGGACTCTTCACGCCAACCGAGGCTGCAGGCGTGGCCGTGTTCTACGGGCTTCTGGTGGGCGGCGTCATCTACCGGGACCTGAGTTTCAAAAGCCTCTACAGGGCCTGCTACAGTTCCGCCCTGAGCTCGGCGGTCATCATGTTCCTGATCGCCGCCGCATCAATATTCGCCTGGCTTTTGGCGACCCAGCAGATTCCCCAGCACCTGGTCTCGGTGGTCACCTCCTTTTCGGAAAGCACGCCGCTGATTCTCCTTTTGATCAACATCACCCTGCTGGTGGCGGGGACCTTTCTGGACAACGTGGCGGCCATCACGCTGCTGACGCCGATCCTCCACCCCCTGATCATGTCGCTGGGAGTCGACCCGGTGTTTTTCGGCGTGGTCATGATCACCAACCTGGCTATCGGCCAGGTGACGCCGCCGGTGGGCATGAACCTTTTCGTGGCCTCCAACATCTCGAAGGTCCCCATCGAGAAGATCGCCAGGCAGGCCCTGCCCTTTCTGGTGGTCCTCATTGCCGACCTCATGCTGATCACCTACGTTCCCGGCCTGGTGACCTTCCTTCCGGACCTGCTTCTGAAATAGGCCCGCGGGGTCGCCTCAGGGGGCCGGCGGAAAAACGAGAGAAGGGGCCCTTTCGAACCTTTGCCACCTCTTTCCCCAGCCGACTCCCGTCTTCACCTCAAGGACGATGGAGGTATTTCCAGGCTGTTTCGGCCAGCAGGGCCGCCCCTGCGCTCAGGCATGTTTCGTCCACGTCAAATTCGGGGTGGTGCCATTCCCTGGCGGGCTCGTCAGTGGGGCTGACCCCGAGAAAGAAGAAGGCTCCGGGAACCTGCTGCAAATAGATGGCAAAGTCCTCGCCGCCGCCGCTGGGGACGGGTTCGACGACGCTGTCCGGCCCGAGGGTCTCGAGGGCGGCTTCCCTGCCGATTTCCGCGCATTCGGCGTCGTTCACCAGGGCGGGAAGGTCGAAAAGATAGTCCAGCTCTCCTTCGGTTTCCAGGGCGGCGCAGGTATGGCTGATGATGTTTTCCAGAAGCGAGGGCATCTTCTCCCGGGTCCGGGGGTCGTAGGTTCGGACGGTGGCCGTGAGTTCCACCCTGTCGGCGATGATGTTGTTGGCCTTTCCGCCGTGAATGGTGCCCAGGGAAACCACGGCCTGGTCGAAGGGGGAGACTTTCCGGCTTACCACCGTCTGCATGTTCTGAATGACCGCGCCGGCGGCGACGATGGCGTCCCTGGTCCGGTGGGGCACGGCTCCGTGCCCGCCTTCCCCGGTGATGGTGATTTTCATGGTGTCTACCGCCGCCATGAGCGGTCCTGCCTTGATGCCCACCTTGCCGGCTTTGATGGCCGGGAAGGTATGAAGGCCGAAGATGGCGTCCACTTTGGGGTCGTCGAGAACCCCTTCGGCCATCATGGCCTTTGCGCCCTTGTTGAGTTCCTCTGCCGGCTGGAAGATGAAGACGACTGTTCCCGCCATTTCATCCCGGTTTTGCGCCAGAAGCAGGGCCGCCCCGAGAACGGAGGTGGTGTGGACGTCGTGACCGCAGGCGTGCATGACCCCCGGGTTGATGGAGGCATATTCCGCGCCGGTCTTCTCTTCTATCGGCAAAGCGTCCATGTCGGCCCGGAGTGCCACGCAGTGGCCGTCGGCGGCGCCCCGGAGGACGCCGACCACGCCGGTTTCCGCCACGCCGCGACGGACCTCGATCCCTGCCGTTTCGAGGATTCCGGCGACGACGCCCGCGGTGCGGTGTTCCTGGAAGCTGAGTTCCGGGTGGCGGTGCAAATCTCGGCGGATTTCCGTCAATCTTCCGGCGAGGGCGGCCGCTTCGGAGGTGAAGTTTTTCATGAACCTTCCTCCTCGCATTTTTCCTGGAGGGTCAACGCCGCCTGGAGTTCCACGGGCGCCAGGTACAGGGGCCTTTCGCGGCAAAGGCGCGAAACCTCTTTCCGGAAGGGCTGCGGATCGAAGCCTTCTTTTTCCTTCAGGACGCCGCCGATGATTTTGGCGACCCGCTCAATGTCACCTTCCGTGAAACCCCGTGATGTGACTGCCGCCGTCCCGATCCTGATGCCGCTGGTGACCCTCGGTGAAGCGGGGTCGAAGGGGATCATGTTCTTGTTGACGGTGATGCCCACCCGGGCAAGGGCGTTTTCGGGTTGATCGGCTATTTCCTGAGGCGGCATAATTTCCCTCTCCCACCGCTTTTGATCGCTTTCATCCTGGAACCTATCGGCGAACGTGCCATCCGGCAGACGCTGTCCCTTTCAGACGGCGACCTGACCATTTTCCTGACGCGACCGATCTCGCTCTTTTTCCTTGTCCTGGCCGTGGTGGGCATCCTGATCACGAAAAAGTACAACGTGGTGGAAGAAGAATGACACTGCTGGACGGGAGGAAAAGATGACACAGGAAAACGTGATGGTGACGAAGGAAACCCTGGAAATAGCCTGCGGAAGAATCCTCGAGGCTGCGGGGGTTCCTCCCTCCGGTGCCGCAGTGGCGGCGGAGAACCTGGTTGAGGCGGACCTGAAGGGAATCCATACCCACGGCGTGATGAGGCTCCCCGTCTATGTCAAGCGGCTTCGGAAAGGACTTGTGAACGCCAAGCCGGATCTGGCTTTTTCTCCCTTGAGCAGGAACTCCTGGCTCCTTGATGGGGACAACGGACTGGGACAGGTTGTCGCCGCTGCGGCGATGGAACATGCCGTCGTGCAGGCTGCTTCGGAAAACATCGCCGTCGTTTTGGTCAAAAACAGCAACCATTTCGGCGCGGCAGGATATTACACCGCCAAGGCGGCGGAAGCGGGCATGATCGGTTTCTGCACCACCAATTCGCTGCCGCTCATGGCGGCAACAGGCGGGTGCGAGAGGGTTATCGGGAACAATCCCTTCGCCCTTTCCTGCCCGAGGAAGGAACATCCCCCGGTAACCTTTGACATGTCTTGCAGCAAGGTCCCGGTGGGGAAGATCCTCATGTATGAATCGCGCGGCGAAAAGATTCCTGAGGGGTGGGCGCTGGACAGAGAGGGAAGACCCACTACCGATCCGTCGGAGGCCTACCGTCGAGGGGGAATCCTGCTGCCGGTGGGGGAACACAAAGGCTATGGCCTCGCCCTGATTATGGAGATCCTTGCCGGTGTCCTGACGGGAGCGGCCTTCAGCAACGGGATCGGGTCACTCTATGACTTGTCGGGTGCGACGAAAATGAACCTCGGGCATTTTATCATGGCTCTTGACGTCGGGTCACTGATGTCAGAAGACACTTTTTACGAGCGCCTCGAAGAATTGCTCGGGAGCGTCCTTTCTTCGACGAGGGTGGATAATGAAAAACCGGTTTTCCTGCCGGGAGAGATCGAGGAAAGACGGAAACTGCAGCACGTGGAAAAGGGGATCCCCATGAAAAAAACGGTCCTCGAAGATCTGAGAGGATTGGCCCGTGACCTTTCGGTCTCGGTCGAACTGCCTGTGTGTGAACTGTAGACGGGGTGGGACAGAATGGCCAAGATACTTTCAACTTCGGTGAGTTTCGGGCGTCACGTGGCGTCGCCCGTGGAAAAAGCCAGGGAGCTGGGTCATGAGCTTCGCTTCCTCAGATATGACCCGGTGACGGGGAAGAAGGACCTTCTCGAAGCTGTGGGGGATGCGGACGCCCTGATCGTAGGAACCGAGCCCGTGGACCATCACGTGTTCGAGAGGGCGAAAAACCTGAAAGTGGTTGCGAAGCACGGCATAGGAGTGGACAACATCGACCTCCATGAGGCGGAGCGGCACAATGTTCAGGTGGTCAACGCTCCGGGTACGAACGCCACGGCGGTGGCCGAATATACCTGGGCGCTGATCCTGGACCTCATGAAGAAGACGCCGCAAGCGATTTCGGAAGCAAGAACCGGGGGTTGGGGAAAGCAGATTGGCCTGGAATTGTCGGGAAAACGTCTGGGCATCATTGGTCTTGGGCAGATCGGGAAAAAGGTTGCCGTGACCGGAAGGGGTTTCGGGATGACCGTTGCGGCTTTTGACCCCTGGTTCGACGTCGCCTTTGGGGAAGCACACGGGGTGGCATCCGAGGGACTTGATTGTCTGTTGGGAAACTCCGATGTCCTGACAATCCATACTGCCCTGAACGATTCCACGTACAGGCTTTTCAACAGGGCCCGGTTGGCGATGATGAAGCCGTCCTCTTTTCTCATCAACGTGGCCAGAGGGGGGATTGTGGACGAGGCGGCCTTGTACGAAGCCCTCACCGAAGGTGTTATCGCCGGCACAGCTTGTGATGTTTTCGAGAAGGAACCTCCGGCGCCGGATAACCCCTTGCTTGGACTGGCGAATTTCCTCCCGACTGCTCATACGGCCGGGTACACGTTCGAATCTCTGGAGCGAATGGGACTCATGACAGTGGAAAGTATACATGCCGTTCTCAACGGGGAGGCGGTGCCAAACAGGGTTGTCTAGCAACATCCCGTCCGTTTCTCCGGGAAATGCGGGAAAAGTTCTTTGCAGAACAGCGGGGGGGTGTAATGAAGAGAAGAGGCGAATGGGAGAAAAAGCGATGGGAGAGTACAGGAGAACTCGAGACACATGATCTTAAGGGAGCGAGGTGCAGTCAGAAATGAAGAAACTCGGTGTAGCAGCGATTCTTTTCCTTTTCCTTTTCGGTTTGATGGGCGCGACGGCTTTTGCCGAAGACTGGCCGACAAAGCCGATCAGGCTTGTTATCGGTTATGGTGCCGGTGGTTCAACGGACATGGTCAGCCGCCTTCTGGCCAGCAAGCTTGAGAAAGAACTCGGCGTCGCGGTGGTCTGCGAGAACAAGCCCGGCGGCGGCGGTACGGTGACGGCTTCACTGGCAAAGGCACAGCAGCCGGACGGATATTTCCTTTTCACCCTCGTGACGGCTCCGGCCTTTCTCACCCCTCACACGCAGGATGTTCCCTTTGACCCGCTCAAGGATTTCACCGTGATTTCGAGGGTCGCCCAGTGGCATTATGCCCTGCTTGTGAAGGATGACGCCCCATGGAAGAATTTTGAAGAATACATCGCTTATGCCAAGGCGAACCCGGGTAAAATTTCCTACGGTCTTTCCGGTGCCGGAAACCCGCAAGACCTCATGATGGAATACCTCAAGCAGGTTGAAGACATCGACTGGAAGAAAATCCCCTATACCAGCGGACCCGAAGCCATTGCCGCCACGCTCGGTGGGCATGTCAGCTCCATGGTGGGTGTCGCCGAATGGGTTCCCCAGGTGGAAGAGGGGTCGCTCAGGCTTCTTGCGACCTTTGATGAAAACCGCATGGAGATGTACCCTGATGTCCCGACCCTGAAGGACCTGGGCTATGACATTTCCGCGCCTTCTCTCTACTCCATAGCAGCACCCGCCGGAATTTCCCCGGACAAGGTCGAAAGGCTGGATGCAGCCATCCGGAAAATCTCCCAGGATCCTGAATTACTGGATCTTCTGGACAAGATGTACATGATCCCTGCCTACAAGAGCCACGAAGAGATGCCGGAAATCATGGAATCCACCTACGAAAAGATGGGCGAGATCATCAGGAACGCAGGACTCGGCAAATAATTCTTCCCGGTGCATTGTTTGTTGAAAAAGCAAGGGGCTCCTGCATGCAGGGGCCCCCTTGCTTTGCCGCACACCCGGCGGCAGGCGGTTTCCTCGTGACAGGATTTGGCCGTGAGAATGGGGAATGAACGTTTTTCAAGTATCATGAACAAGGAACTGGGTGCATGATTTTTCGCCGGGGAGGAAGAATAAACCATGGAGATGCAATCCCTTGACGTGGCGCCTGGCGTCACCCTTGATCTGATCGACCTGCCACTTCCCCTTGAGGGGTATCACAACTTTTTCGGCATTTGGCTGCTCAGGGACGAGAACCGGGGGCTGAGGGCCATCGTGGACACGGGACCGTCGTCGACGGTGCCGGTTCTGCTCAAGAGCCTGAAAAAACACGGCGTGACGAGGCTGGACTACATCCTGCTGACGCATATCCACCTGGACCATTCCGGAGGGCTTGCCGAGGTGCTTGAGGCTTTCCCGGCGGCGCGGGTGGCGGTGCATCCGAAGGGGAAACGCCATCTTGTCGACCCCGAAAGGTTGTGGCAGAGCAGCCTCGAGGTCATCCCCGACATGGCCGCCGTCTACGGCGAGCCCGCTCCCGTCGATGAAGGGGTCTTCCTGACGGAGCCTCCCGGTGTGCCGGGGGTCGAGCCCCTTGACACGCCTGGGCACGCGCCCCATCATCGGTCTTTTGTTTACCAGGCGGGGGAAAAGAAAATCCTTTTCGCCGGGGAAGCGGCCAGTACCTACGGCCGACGTGGACAGGCCTACCCGGGTGAGGATGACGGCACCTTTTTTCTGAGACCGGCGACGCCGCCGAAATTCTTTTTGGGCGATGCCCTCGAATCCATCGCCAGACTGGAAGCGGTGAACGCCGATATCATGTGCTACGCCCATTTCGGGTATACCCGCGAGACGGCGCACCTTTTGAATGAGGCCCGGAAACAGCTTCTGCTGTGGAAAGATCTGTTCAAGGATTATCTGGCGAAGGAAAAGGTTGTTCCCGAGGATGTGAAGATTGAAGATTTGCTCGAGCTTGTCCTTCGAAAGGATCCCTGGCTCGCAGAGCTCGCGAATCTTCCGGAAGATATGCAGCACCGGGAAAGGGGCTTTCTGCTTTCCGGCGTGGCCGGTTTCCTCGGTGCCATAACAGACTGAAAACCCGTCGGGGTCAGGTCTTGACTTTTAGGATTTTGGCTCACGGCTCGATGCCATGGACGAGATAAATCCGAAGGCCGAAGAGTCGCCCCGATGAAATCCGCCAATAAGGAGGAGTAATCATGAAAAAAGAGATACGGACGGAAAAGGCTCCTGCGCCCATCGGGCCATATTCACAGGCAATAGTCGCAGGAAACAGGGTGTACGTGGCAGGGCAGGGCCCCCTCAATGTGGAGACGGGGAAGATGCCCGAAGATGTCGGGGAGCAGACGCGCCAAGTTCTTACCAACATACGGACCATCCTGGAGGCCGCCGGGGCGAGCATGGACGACGTGGTGAAAACTACGGTCCACCTTGCCGACATGAAGGATTTCGAAGCCTTCAACGAGGTGTACAAGCAGTTTTTCAAACCGCCCTACCCGGCGAGGATTACCGTGGGCAGCAATCTTTACGACATCCTGGTGGAGATCGACGCCATCGCCGAAATGTAGTC
>JBNGCT010000072.1:0-8373 GCA_049974965.1 Thermovirgaceae bacterium | reverse complement strand
CAGGAGGGCGATCTGGTTGAACTCGGGAAGGCAAAGGTTGGACACCACGCGGAGTTTCAGGAAGGCGTCGGCGACTTCATCAGGTATGAGGGCCCAGCCGATGCGCATGCCCGGGGCGACGATTTTCGAAAAGCTTCCCATGTACAGGACCCGGTCATCGTCACCGGCCAGGGAAAGATAGGTGTGGGCCGCTTTCCCGGTGAATGAGAGGTTCCGGTAGGGGTCGTCCTCGACGATGAAGAAATCGTGTTTCCTGGCGAGTTCGAGCACGGCGAGTTTTTTTTCATCAGTGGTCGAAGAGCCTGTGGGGTTCTGAAAGGTCGGGATGGTGTAAAAAAAGGAGATCCTTTCCGTTTCGAGAATTTTCTCCAGGGCGTCTATGTCGGGGCCGTCCTCGTGAAGGGGTACGTCGATAAAGGTCGCCCCTTCCTTTTTGAAGGAAACCAGCGCTTCGGGATAGGAGGGCGATTCCACCAGGATCGTCCTGCCTTTTTCGACGAAGCATTCCGTGAGAAAGTGCAGCCCTTCCTGCGAACCCGAGGTGATGAAGATGTTTCCTACACCGGCCCAGGAGGGGGCGAGACCGTCGCGTTTCATCCACTGGAGGATCCAGGCCCGCAAATCGTCCTTCCCGAATCTCTCATTGCTGTAGGCGAAGATTGACGGATCGCTTTGGAGGGCTTTCGCGAAGGCCTCCTGGAGTTTCTTCACGGGGTAGAGCTCCTCGAAGGGTTCTCCCGCCGTCAGCGAAAGGGCTTTTTCTTTCGCCACCAGATGCATCATTTCCCCGATCACGGAGTGTTCGAGCCGGTTATTCACCCGTTCGTTGAAATGTTTTTCCCAGGCCTGGGTCATGGGTTTTCATCCTTTCCAGTCTGAATGTCGGAGGTGTTCCCTCTTTCCCCCGGGAATTGCCACGGGACCATTATACCCGGGTTCAGGCAATGCTTCGTGAAGGGAATCCATACTGAAGTTGCCAGCGCTGATTGTAATTTCATCATCGAATTCAACGAAAAAACCCTAATCTGGGTGCGGACGACCAGGTGATGCAAGATTCATATGTCGCAACGAAGCTCTACAGTCGATCGGGATCATGTTATTTACGTGATTTGCCCCATGGTTTCCGGTCAGGATGAAAAAACAAGACCGGAGTAATGATGTGTTGTCTCTAAGTGGGTGTTTTGAGGAAACCTTTTATCCAGGATACCGGATAATTTTTTGACATACTGAGTTTGGCTCAGTATACTTAAAACCAAAGAAACCTTCGGCATAATTCAAGTTTAAATATTTAGCTCTATAATCAACAATCATATACACGTGAAGACGGAGCGAAAAGGAGCGCGGTTTCCTTGAAATCAAAAAAAACTCTTTCCGCTGAGGTCTACGCGAAGATTCGGGAGAAAATCATTTCCCTCGAGTTCCCTCCGGGCATGGTTTTGCAGGAGGCGAAACTTGCATCCGAATTCGGAGTCAGCAGAACCCCTGTCCGGGAAGCCATGAACGTC
Source organism: Thermovirgaceae bacterium (assembly GCA_049974965.1). Lineage (GTDB taxonomy): Bacteria > Synergistota > Synergistia > Synergistales > Thermovirgaceae > UBA1876. The sequence continues at coordinate 6,868 of JBNGCT010000072.1, read as the reverse complement.
CTGCTTCAGGAAGGCTGGTTATACCGTGATGCGAGGGTCCTGGCTGTAAAGCGGTTTACGGAGACGGACATCCGGCAGATCTTCGAAATCAGGAGCATTCTCGAGACGGCGGCGATAGAAAAGGTTTTTTCCCGGGGAAACCCGCGACTGCTGGCAGGATATCTCGATGATTACGTGGTCAAAATGAAAGAAGAAAGCGACTTCCGCAAGTTCACTGGTCATGACATATCCTTTCACGCAGCGATTGTGAAGCAGATGGGAAACCCCCGACTGACACAATTCTGGTTCAACATTTACGAGGAAATCCTCAGAGGCGGACTCCTGTCCATGCAGTCGATCAAAAACCGGAAGGAAACCGTCCTTGAGGAACACGGAGCCATCGTGGAGTACTGCTGGGAAAAGGATTATGAAAAAACTCTCGAGGCCCTCGAGATGCATCATGAGAACTCCCTTGATTCATTGATAAGAGGGTTTCAAGGAGAAATCTGCGGCGGGTCTTTTCAGGGCAGCCTGGTTTCATCAAATATCCAGGTTTGAAAAGGATGGTGGTGGCATGAATGAGAGTCTCTCTGGTTCAGCTCGGGATAAACGACACACGCAAGAGTGAAGAAACCGTTGGTTACGTCGTCGGTCTTGTCGACAAAATGGAAGATGCCGAGATGATTGTCTTGCCCGAAATATGGAACGTGGGCTTTTTCGCCTTCGATGAGTATCGCAGGAAAGCCGAAACCCTTGACGGACCATTGGTGTCGACGTTCAGGCGAAAGGCCCGGGAAAAATCCGTTCACATTCACATGGGCAGTTTTGTGGAGAAAAGGGAAGAGGGCTTTTTCAATACAAGCGTTTTGATTGGCCCTGCCGGGGATTTGCTCGCTGTTTACAGGAAGATGCATCTTTTTGGATTCGAATCCAGCGAAAACAAGGTCCTGACACCCGGGACGGGGGTCACGGTGGTTTCCACCGAACTGGGCCGGTTCGGTCTTGCGACCTGTTACGACCTGAGGTTCCCGGAGCAGTTCAGAATCATGATGAAACAGGGGGTCCAGGCGTTTCTCATCACTTCGGCATGGCCAGCCCCCCGCATTGCCCACTGGAAGCTGCTGACAAAGGCCCGGGCTCTGGAAAACCTTTGCTTCACCGTTGCATGCAATTGCGCGGGGACGAATCGTGGAAACGAACTGGGAGGCAACAGCGTCATCGTGGGCCCCCTTGGGGAAATCGTCGCTTCCCTGGATAAACAACCTGGAGTGCTTTCTTGCGAAGTCAACCTAGGCGACGTTTCAAAAGCCAGGGCGAAATACCCTTTTGTGGATGACATGGTGGAACTGGACGGCGACAATATTCGCCTGGATGAAGGAATCTGAGAGCTCCGAAAACGAGATGGACCGATAGGGGGCATGTCCGTATGCTGAATTTTAAGATTGAAAGCGACTCGGATGGGGCATGAGACCGGAACGGAGGTTTTCCCCGTTGTCTTCAACAAGGATTTTGTTGACGTTGTTGAATTATCGACGAAAGCCTGGTGTTCTTCTACGTGAAAAGGACCAGGACTGCCAGCCATGATCGAGGAGGAAAAAACAGGAGATACCAGACCACAGGGCTGTCTGCACTGTAGGTGGGGTCAATTTACTGCACTTTTGTCAAGCGGAGGCTGCCGGAAACCAGGCTCTCCGGCCAAGGGGCAGCGGATCTCACGTTGCCTGCAGAAAATTAGACCGCCGGTGGAACAACCTGGCATTCTTCCTCAGACCGTTCGGCGCTGAAACAATAACCCCCGAGGGAAGCGCCCCTCGGGGGTTGTCATATTCTCTGGGAAAAAACTACGGGGCTGCATCATGCCTCGTCAAGTCCCTATATGACGTCCGTGGCCGAGGATACTATTCGGAAAAGACCGTGAAATCGAAATTTTCAGCAAAGTGGCTTAATATGAGATACTGTATTGACATAAATCTTATGTCTGACATATGATTTATGTCACGCATGAGGAGTGAGAAACGTGTTTGAGAAACTGAGCAGCGAGAAGAAATCCTCGAACATCATGAAACAGATTCTTGAAGCTATCGAAGAGGGGCGGCTGAAAGAATCCGACAAGCTTCCGAACGAGCCGGAGCTGGCAAGGGAGTTCGGCGTGAGCCGGTCCGTTGTCAGGGAAGCCATGTCGGGACTTGTCGCCATGGGCGTGGTGACAAGAATCCCCGGAAGCGGAACCTACGTGCAGCCCAGGGAAAAATCCTATGCGCCGATGGTTGGCGACGCCGCCTCCTACTGGGAGCACCTGCAGGTGTCGAGTTCGCCTGACGCCTACATGGCGAGACTCGTCATCGAGCCCGCCATATGGGAATACGCGGCGGGACGGTTGCGACCCAGGGAAATGAAGCAGCTCAAGTCCATATACAAAAAGATGCAGCAGGCGATAGACGAAAAGGATCTGAACGGGTACCGGGAACTCGACATCGCCTTTCACCTGGAGCTCGCGAAGGCTTCGGGGAACTATGTCCTCTACGAGCTCCTGAAGAAAGTGGTGGACCTGACGGGACTGGATCGCTGGGATATCGGGAAGATCTGGCCAACGGACAATGTCTCTGTACAAAGAAGCCTGGATGATCACAAGGAACTCCTTGAATTGCTCGAAAGCGGGACTCCGAGAGAGGTGCGCACCCGGCTCGAGGCCCACCTGAGGGCCGCTTTCTGGGAGTACGGGAACAAAAAATACCTGCAGGGTTTTGGGAGGTAATTCATTTGCCGAAAGGGATGTATCTGTACCTCAGAAACGGCAACATCTGGACCGGCGACGACGCGGTTCCGAAGGCCGAATCGGTGATCATCGGAGACGGGAAGGTCCTCGCCGTCGGGGCGACGGCGCAGCTGGACGCCCATCCGTTCGCGGCGGACGCCGTGGTTCACGACCTTGACGGCGCAAGCGTCGCACCGGGCATGAGCGATTGCCACATCCACGTGCTGACTTGTGCGAAAGGGCTTCATTCGGTTGACATGTCCACGGCGGCCTCCCTTGAGGATGTCCTCGAAAGACTGCGCGAACGTTCGGCGGAAGAGGGGCCCGATGCCTGGATCTACGGGACCATGCTGAACGAGAACAACTGGGACAGGCCCCTTTTGCCGACGGCTTCCGACCTGGACAAGGCGGGGATCCCAAACCCCGTGGTCATACACAGGATCTGTACCCACGCCTCCATCGCCAATTCGAGGGCCATGAAACTGTCGGGGCTGGACACCATGGACCTGCCCGGCATCCGCAGGGACGCTTCGGGCAAAGCCACAGGGGTTCTCGTTGAAGGTGCCCAGCCGCCTGTTCATGCGGTCTTGAAGAAAAATCTTTTCACCAACGAGTTGTTGATGGGGTACCTGGACTGCTACCTCAAATACGCCGCTTCCTTTGGGCTGACAACGCTTCATTTGTGCAGCGCCGCGAGCCTGGGCATGGAAGAGGAGCTCGGGCTGTACCAGAGGCTGTGGGAGGAAGGGCGGCTGTGTTGCCGCGTCTATAACATTCATGACCAGTTGTCCGAACCCTCCATGGGGGGCCTCCTGGGAAATGATTTCGTTCGTTTCGAGGGGTTCAAGCTCTTCCTTGACGGGAGCCTGGGTGCCAGGACGGCTGCACTCACCTTTCCCTACGCCGATGAGCCAACGACGGAAGGGATGCTGATTCACGAGACCGGCGAACTTGTCGAAAAGCTCTGCGAAGCCACCCGGCGCGGCGATCATATTATGGTCCATGCCATCGGAGACAGGGCGATCGACCAGCAGCTCGAGGCGGTGGAGAAGACCTGCAACCTTTACCCCGACCCGAAACACCCCTTCCTCCTCAACCACGTGGAAATCCTGCGCCCGGACCAGATCGAGAGGATGAAAAAGCTCCCCGTGGCATGTGTCATACAGCCCACCTACGTCCCTTCCGATATCGACATGGTCCCGGCCCGCCTTGGGGACAAGCAGGAATTCGCCTGCGTGTGGAAGGATCTTGTCGATGCGGGGCTCTTGCTCTGTGGTTCCAGCGACGCGCCCATAGAGGTTCTTGACCCGATGGTCGGCATCTGGGCCCTCGTCAACAGGACCAGTTACGATGGCAAGCGGACCTGGCGGCCTGATCAGAAACTGTCTCTGGACCAGGCGCTCCGGATTTACACCACCTACCCGGCAAAAGCCCATGGAACATGGAAATGGAACGGTAGCATCACGCCCGGGAAGGCGGCGGATCTCGTCATTTTCGACAGGGATCTTTTTGCCATCGACCCGGCGGAACTTCGCGACGTGGAAATCGCCAGCACCATCGTTGACGGGAAGCTTTCCTGGGGCTGCATCGACGGCTGGGACTTCTACAGATAGGGAGGACGCCGCATATGGCTCGGTTCAAAACAGGAATATACAGCGTTGTCAACTACGACGGGGTGGATATGGAAAAGGAGATCCTCGAAGCGGCCGATTCGGAGGTGGTGCACCTCCGGACGGTGGAGGAGTTCGAGGACAACCTCCCCGAGATCGACGGCCTGATCTGCGATATCACGCCCATAACCGCCGAACGGCTTTCGGAAATGAAAAAATGCAAGATCGTCGTCAGGCATGGGATGGGAGTGGAAAATATCAACATCCCGGCGGCGACGGAAAACGGGATCATCGTCTGCAATGTACCCCGGTTCAATCTGGAGGAAGTGTCGGATCATGCCCTCGCCTGTGTGCTTTCTCTGGTCAAGAAGCTCCCCCATTACACCTGGAGGGTGCGCAAGGACAGGTCCTGGAAGCTTCAGGACTTCCCCCCGGCGGACCAGTTTGCGGAACTCACCCTGGGTATCATCGGGTTCGGCCAGATCGGACAGATTTTGGCGAGAAAATCAAAAAGCATCTTCAGGGACATCATTGTTTACGACCCCTACATTGACCGCCAAAAGAGCCGGGAAATCGGTGTTCAGGTCCGCGAGGACATGGATGAGGTGTTCAGGACCGCCGACATCGTCAGCATCCACGTGCCCCTCAATGAAGAGACCCGCTATTTCGTGGACATGAAGAAACTGAAAATGATGAAGCCCACGGCGTACATTATCAACACCTCCCGTGGTGGGCTTGTCGATCTTGACGATCTCCAGCGGGCACTCCATGACGGAATCATCGCCGGTGCTGCGCTGGACGTAATGGAGGGGGAACCGATCCCGGACATGACCCATCCAATTTTTGATGAGCCGGGATTACTTGTTACTCCGCACACGGCGTGGTACTCCAATACGTCCCTCAAGAAACTCAGGACCATCGCGGCCGAGGAGGTCCGGGACGTCTACCTTGGAAAACGGCCGGTGGGCCAGCTCAACGAAATCCGCTGACGGGCGAAAAGGGGATGCGGAAAATGAAGAATCTTCACAAGAAAACGGATCGGATATCGCAATGCTCCTTCAAGGGCGGGATCAGGGATATTTTTGAAGCGGCGCTCAAGCTGCAGGCTGCAGGCAAGGAGGTTTTCCACCTCGAGATCGGCGAGCCCGATTTCGATTCGCCACCTGAAGCGAGAAGTGCCTGCATCGAAGCCCTCGAGAGTAGCCAGACGCACTATACCTCCATGAACGGCACTGCCGGTTTGCGCAAGGCGATTGCGCAACACGAGGCAAAAAGAGGAGTGCATCTGGACCCTGAAAACATCGTCGTGACCTGCGGTGCCGAGGAAGCCCTGATGGCCGTCATGCTCGGGCTGCTGGACGTGGGTGACGAGGTCATCCTCCTGACGCCCTGTTTTGTCGCCTACAAGGAACAGTGCTATTTTGCGGGTGCCGTGCCGGTCGAGGTCGAGGCGGATCTCGGCGAGTATTACGGCCTGGACATGGAAAAGATCGCAGCTGCGGTAACGGACAGGACGAAAATGATCATGATCAACACGCCGAACAATCCGTCGGGGTGCGTGGTGAGTAAAGCCGACATGGACAAGCTCGTCAAGTTCGTCAATGGGAAGGACATCTGGCTGTTGACCGACGAATGCTACTCGGCCATAATCTACGATCAAGAACATGCCAGCCCGTTGAACTACCCGGAAATCAGGGACCAGGTTCTTTACGTCAACTCCGTTTCGAAAACCTTTGCGATGACCGGCTGGCGCGTCGGGTATGCCTGTATGCCCGGTGAAGTCCTGCCCTGTGTGGCGAAGTCCCATTTGATGATGACAACCTGTGCCGCCGCTTTTGCCCAGGCTGGAGCGGAGGCGGCATTCAGAAACAGCGGCGGCTACACGGCGATGATGTGCGAGGAATTCAGGAAACGGCGCGATGTCGTCGTGGAGGCATTGAAAAAATGCCCTGGTGCGGATTTCCCCTCCCCACAGGGAGCCTTCTACGTTCTCCCTTCAATCGAAAAACTCCAGATGTCAACTTTGGAGTTCGCCCTCGGTCTCATGAACAAATACGGTGTTGCGGTCACCCCCGGTGACGCCTTTGGCATCAAAAACCGGATCAGGATCGCCTACACCATCGACATAGAGAACGTCAGGCGGGGTATGGAGTATTTCGTTGCCTGGTACAACGAATGTCTCAGCGGAGTTTCAGCCTGAGGGAAACGAGTTCGGTCCTCCAAGGGCCGAAAACAGAAGGAGGCGTTTTGTATGAGGAAGGTCATTTTGTTGGCAATGTGCGCTGTGTTGGTTTTGGGCGCGGCCCAGTCCGCAATGGCAGCCAAGACCTACAAGATGAAGCTTCACAGCGTAGGCTCCGAAACGCACCAGTCGCATCCGTCGCTTTTGGCTTTCAAGGAGTTCATCGAGACTGAGACCGACGGCGGCGTGGAAGTTACGCTCCACATCAACGCGGCCCTCGGCGGGGACCGTCAGGCCACGGAGGCTATGCAGCTGGGCACCGTCGAGTGCGGCATCATCGGC
>JBNGCT010000071.1:0-8378 GCA_049974965.1 Thermovirgaceae bacterium | reverse complement strand
GATAAAAGGGGGGGCAAAATTCTCGTGGGCAACGACGTTGGCGAACATGTGACCTTCGATGTGGTTCACGCCCACGATGGGAGTGTCCCAGGCCTGTGCCAGCGCCTTTGCCGTCATGACCCCCACGAGGAGCGAACCCATCAGCCCCGGCCCGAAGGTCACGGCCACCAGGTCGGGTTTTCGCTGATGCGGCGGGCCAAGTCCGGATTCTTTCAGAACGCCGTCAAGAAGCGGCAAAAGCACCTCCTGGTGTTTCCTCGATGCAAGTTCCGGAATCACGCCGCCGTAACGCGCGTGATCCTCGACCTGGCTCGAGAGGAGGGTCTTCAGGACGTTGCGCTCCCCTTCAAGGAGGGCGACGCCGGTGTCGTCACAGCTTGTTTCGATGCCGAGGGTCAAAAAGGGAACGTCCATGACCTTACCTTCCGCCGCAACCGTGGCAGCCCGCGCAGCTTCCCCCGCTACAGGAACGCCGGGATCTTCTGCTTTCTCCCTCAACGTGGATGAGGACCTTTCCCCCGCAGTCGGGACAGCGTCCGACAGGCCGCCCGGAGTAAAAACGTGTGCCGCAGGAGGCGCATTGGTACCTGTGAGACGGCGTCATTTCCCCGGCGCCACCCAGGTGACGCTGTCCTGCCCGCAGCTGAAAACGATTTCGCCTCCTGGCTCTGCGATTTCACCGGGTACGGTAAAGGCAAACCGTCCCGTGTATTCGCTCGGCAGGTCCCCCTGCGGGACGTAGGCCGACCGGGTTACGATGTCGCTTTGTTCAAGAGGGGTTCCGTTGACGGAGATCATCTCCGGCTCAAAGGTCCAGGGCTTGAAGGTTTCGAAGACGAGCAAAAAAAGAGCGTCCTTCCCGCTCTTTCGGGAACCGAAGTAATTCGTGTTCCACTGGAGCCATTCAGGAACTTCATGACTGCCTCTGGCGGCCTCCACAAGGGGCTGGTCTATGTAGATAAAATCGAGCCTGGCCCTGGCGCCGAGAACCATGTCGCCGAGGACCTGCCCTTCCAGATACAGTCTCGCGCTCCGTTCGGCGACCATGTCTTCCAGAGAGACTTCCGCCGCAGCCGCCGATCCCGTGAGGGTTATGAAAAAGGCAATCGCAAGCAGCATGATATTTCGTGCAGAAAAATTCATTTTTCTTCGCCTCCTCCGGCGTTTTTTCAGTCTTCTTTGTTCTCTCTGCCTTCTTCGGGAAGTCCTTTCCGCTGGAAGACCTCCCTCAGCCATTCCCATTCGCCGCACCCCGCCTTCCATGTCACGGCAGCATATACAACGGCACCCAGGGCGATGGGAAGACATATCCACCCGGCCCTGAGGAGAATGTTCATCTTTTCAGGATAGGGTAGCACAATTTTGAGCACCCAGACCGCGGCTGTCATGACCGCCACGCCCCCCGCCACGGGTTTTATCCAGCTTGCCGTGAAGGGCGAGGCAAGGCCGCACCGGCGTCGCAGAAGCAAGCCGGCAAACAGGGCGGACGTCGTAAACGAGCAGGACGCACCCAGGGCGAGGCCGGCATATGCCAGAGGCTGCATGAGAAGAACCCCGAAAGCGAAATAGGTGGCCACGCTCGATGCCGCGACGTACATGGCCTCCCGGGGCAGCCCCCTCGCGTGAAGCGCCCTGAGGAGAACGTTCATCGAGGCCATTCCGGGAAGCCCCAGGGCAAACATGGCAAGCGTGGTTGACGTGGCGCGCCATGCCCATTCCCCGAAGGCCCCTCTCACGAAAAGCAGGTGCACCATTTCGGTGCTGAAAAGGAGCAGCCCCGCCGTCACTGGAAGAACGATGAACATGGCGAATCTCAGGGCGTCTTCGATGCCCCGCCGGAAAGCGTCTTCGCCTTCAAGGACCTGGCGGGCCAGAAGGGGCAGGATGGCCTGGCTGATGGCAATCACGAAAAGCCCCAGGGGAAGCTGAAGGATCCTGTCGGCGTAATTCAGAACCGATATGGATCCTTCCTGAAGGAAGGATCCAAGCACCCTGCTGAAGACGGGAATGAGCTGGTTGAGGGAAAGCCCCGCCGCATAGGGCAGAAAGAGTCCCATCACCCGCCGGAGTTCCCTGTTTTTCAAATCCGGGACAACGGGCAACAGGGTCACGCCGTACCTTTTCGTCCAGAGCCACTGGAGGAGGCACTGGGAGACTCCACCGGCGAGAACGGCGACGGCGAGACTGTCGATACCCGCGGCAGGTGCTAGAATCAAGACGAGCAGGATAAAAACCACGTTGCTCACGGCGGGGGCAACGGCGGGCACGAAAAAGCAGCCCATGCTGTTAAGGATGCCCATGGCCAGAGCAGCCACGGAAATAAACAGCATGAACGGCAGCATGGTCCGGGTCAGCGTGGTCGCGAGAAGCGCATTTTCCCCCGAAAAGCCCGGGGCCAAAAACGCCACGAGCCATGGGGCCAGAACGATCCCGACGGCCACGAACAGGCCGGCAGCTCCCAAAAGGAACGTAAAGGTCTCCCGGGCCAGCCTGTCAGCCTTTTGCAGCCCCCTTCGCTTAAGGGACTGGGAAAAGACGGGAACGAACGCCGCCGAAAGGGCGCCTTCCGCGAGAAGCCGACGCGAGAGATTGGCGAGCGTGTAGGCCACGAGAAAGGCATCGAGGCGTCCCGACGCGCCAAAAAACGCAGCGATCAGAATCTCCCTCGCCAGTCCCAGAATCCTGCTCAGAAAGGTTCCCGCCATCATCTTGAGGGAGTGGCGCACCATTTTCGAGCCGCTTGACGCCATCTTTAACCACCTCAGTCAATTTCGCGGAAAGGATGTATGTCGATGCATGCAGAAACGGTCATCTGGGGTCTCGGAAACGAACTGCTCGGCGATGACGCCGCAGGAATCCTCGCCGCCAGGCGCCTTTTGAAAAGGGCGCCGAAAGGGTGGACCATCGTGGAATGCGCGACCGTTCCGGAAAACTGCCTTTCCACCCTTCCAAAAGAAAAAAACGGGCACCTCATCGTCATCGACGCCGCCGACATGGGCCTTGAAGCAGGCCAAATCCGGATAGCGGCCCTTGATGACGTCAGGGACGTGAATTTCTCCACCCACGGTCTCCCCCTGCCCATGCTGCTTGCGCCACAGGCGGACCGGGCGGAAATCAGCATCATCGCCATCCAGCCCCTGGATTTTACACCCGGAGAACACCTGGCACCCGTTGTGGAAAAGGCCGTCAGCACCGTGGTGAAAGCCCTCGTTGAAGGCTCCTGGAGGGATTTTCCCCCTCTTCACCAGGAAAACCTGTCACCGAGATAGAACTTTCTCGCCACCTCACTCTCGGCCACATCCTCGGGTGACCCTTCGATCAGGATGCTCCCCTGGTGTATCAGATAGGTCCTGTCCGTTATGGCCAGGGTTTCCCGTACGCTGTGGTCTGTGAGCAGGATGCCGTAGCCTTTCGTCCTGAGGCCGAGAATGATCTGCTGGATGTCGTAGACGGCTATGGGGTCGATGCCGCTGAAAGGTTCATCCAGGAGGATGAATGCCGGGTCCATGGCCAGGCTCCTGGCGATCTCCAGGCGGCGGCGCTCGCCCCCGCTCAGGGCAAAACCGGGAAGGTCAACCACTTCCTTGAGGCTGAACTCCTCTGTGAGGCTCTCCGTCACTTTTTCCCTTTCCTCTTCAGTGGCTCCCTGCTCCTCGAGGACAAGGTTGAGGTTCTCCTCCACGGTGAGGTTCCGGAAGGCCGACGCCTCCTGGGGCAGGTAGCCGATTCCGAGGCGGGCCCTTTTGTACATGGGCAGGTCCGTCACGTCCTCGTTGTCGATCAGGACTCTTCCGCCGTCAGGTTTCACGATGCCCAGAACCATGTAGAAGGTGGTCGTCTTGCCTGCGCCGTTTGGCCCCAGAAGGCCGACGATTTCGCCCTGGCGGACGGTCAGGTTGACCGAGGAGACAACGGTCCGGCCCTTGTAGGATTTGCTCAGGTTTCTCGCCCAGAGGTACTTTCCCTGCATCGTACTCAGGACTCCTGCTCCATCTCGACGGTGATCCTGGGGTTTCCTTCCGCTTCGATCCGTCCGGTTTCAAGCCTGTAAATCAGCCGTTCGGCCTCAAGAGTCCGGCCCCGCTGCACCGCCCTCGCATCTCCGGAGAAAACCATCACGCCTTTCGCCCTGTCGTAATCAGCGGCGCGGGCGGTCAGTTTCGTCGGCCGGCCGTCGGCGGCCGTCGTGTCGGCAACCACTTTGCCCCTGGCTTCCAGGTCAATGAAGACCCCTTTTTTCATCAGGCCCGTAACGGTGTCGGCACTGAGGACCACGTTCATGCCGGTGTCTTCGAGACGGCGCACGTTGAGAGCCGTGATCCGGCGACTTTCGCCTTCCGTCTCGGATTGCAGTTCGTCGCAGAGGATCTTCCGCCGCCCCTTTTCCCAGGAAGCATCGACTCCGCCGGAAAGCCTCATGACTGCCCCGTCCGCCGTTGCCTCTCCCCGCTGCCCGGCGGCGTTCATGTTGTCTCCGGTGATCTTCACGTTCCCTTCCGCCCTGATCATGTCCGTTTCCGGATCATAAACCAGGGTGTCCGACACCATTTCGAAGGTTTCCGCCGAAGCCGGAGCCCAGAGAAAAACCGCGAGAAGAAGTCCCAGGCAAACCGCCGGAAATGCTGGCCTCATATCACGCAACACCGCCCTCTCGATGTAATCCCGAAAAACGCAACCCGCGCCTATTCTACCCCAAGGCGGAGTCATATTTCATTCTCGGTACCGTAATCAGAGGATTTCCGCTATCTGCACGGCGTTGAGGGCGGCTCCCTTGCGCAGGTTGTCCGCCGTCACCCAGAAAGAGAGTTCTTTCGCCGCCCGCCCTTCGCTGCGCACCCTTCCAACGAAGACGCCATCGCACCCCGCAGTCTCCCGCGGGGTGGCATAGCATCCCTCTTGTCGCGCTTCGCAGCAGACGACACCGGCCGCCCCGTCGAGAAGCCGACACGCCGCCTGAGGGTCCAGCGGCTTCCTGAAGCGGGCCGTCACGGCTTCGGCATGCCCCCGGAAAACGGGCACCCGGACGGCGGTGCAATGTACGTCAAGATCCGGAACATGAAGTATCTTCCTCGACTCAAGGATCATCTTCCTCTCCTCGCCGCTGATTCCGTCGGGACCAATCCCGCCGATTTCAGGCAGGACATCGAAAGCGATCGGCCCGGGATAGGGCCCGGCGTCGGCGGACCGCCCCCCGAGGGCCGCCGACGAACCTTCTGCCAATGCGTCAAGACCCCGCCTGCCCGTTCCCGACACGGACTGAAAGGTCACCACCCACACCGCCTCGAGTCCAGCAGCATCGTGGAGGGGCTTGAGGGCCGTCACCGCCTGGATGGTCGCGCAGTTGGGGTTTGCGATAATCCCGCTATGCCATTTCACGTCTTCCGGATTCACCTCCGGAACAACCAGGGGTACCTCGGGATCCATCCGCCAGGCCGAGCTGTTGTCGATCACGACGGATCCCGCCGCTGCGGCGACAGGAGCCCATGTCCTTGATGCATCGGAACCGGCCGAAAAAAGGGCGATGTCCACTCCCTCGAAGGCACTTTCGCCGACGGGCCGAACGGCGACTTCCCGCCCCGCGAAACGGACCGTTCGCCCGGCGGAACGGGGCGACGCCAGCGGCAGGATCTCTTCCGCCGGGAAGGCACGTTCCTCAAGGACTTTCAGCATTTCGGCCCCGACAAGGCCCGTTGCACCGAGGACGGCTACCTTCATGAGGCATCATCCCCGATGAATTCCCCGTGGAGGGACGTGACGGCCCTGTCGACGTCCCCGGCCGCCACGACGCAGGTTATGGACATGGACGTCGAAGATATCATATCGATGTTGATGTCTCCGGCAGCGAGGTTGGAAAACATTCTCGAGGGAACCTCGGGATGGTTCGCGATGCCAGCACCGATGACGGTCACCTTTCCGATTTCCGTGTCAAAGGCCACCCCCTGGGCGCCGATCTCCCTGACGATATCCCTGCAGATATCGATGGCTTCACCCAAAAATTCCTTTTTGACCAGAAAGGCGATGTCGTTCACCTGCCCGCGCATGACGCTCTGGATAATCATTTCGGCGCCGACGCCGCCGGCACTCAGACGGCCGAAAAGGCCGGCGGCGACGCCCGGGACATCGGGAACGCCCAAAACGGCCACCTTTGCCACATTCCTGTCGCTCGCAATAGACCTGACGACAAGGCTTTCACACACGTCTTCCCTCATGATCCACGTCCCCTTTTCTTCCGAAAAACTTCCGGCCACATAAACAACAACCCCATAGCGCGCCGCCAGTTCCACACTTCTGGCCTGGATGACCTTCGCCCCGGCGGCCGCCATTTCCATGCATTCCTTGTAGGAAATCCGATCCACCTTCCGTGCTTCCGGAACAATCCCGGGATCCGCCGAATAAACCGCCGGGACGTCCTTGAGGACGGAACACCGGTCGGCTTCAAGGGCCGCCGCAATGGCCACGGCGGACAAATCGGAGCCTCCCCTTCCCAGGGTGATCACGTCACCGTTGCCGTTTCCCGCCTGAAACCCCGCGACAATCGGAATCCACCCCTGTTTCAGGATCCGTGATACCGGTTTCGGATCGACTCGGGTGATCCTGCCGTCACCGTAGCGTCCACCGGCGCAAAGCCCCGCCTGGGGTCCCGAAAGGGAAACGGCTTCGAAGCCCTCCCTTTCGAGGGACATAGCCAGGAGGGCCACGCTCTGCTGTTCTCCGGTGGAAAGAAGCTGGTCCACCTCGCGACTGTGGCTCCCGCTTTTGAACCGGCCCGCAAGGTCCAGAAGCCTGTCGGTGCTTCCCTGCATGGCCGAAACGACAACCACCACATCGGAGCCCCCGTTTTTGAAAGCGGCGATCCGACCGGCCGCGGCCTTCATATCCTCCAGGGACCGCAGGGAACTCCCGCCGAATTTCACGACCTCAAGAGCCACCTCAGACCACCTCCGCCGCGCTTTCCTCCAGGGGAGCCCTTTCGACGGCGGCTCCCTGCTCATCCACGTTGAGAACGAAAAACCTCGACCTCACACCGCTTTCCGAAAAGATCCGGCACATGGCCTCCGCCACGTGGCGGGGGGACCCCTGGGCCATGGCCAGGACGCTCGGCCCGGAGCCGCTGATCGCCACGCCGAGACAGTTTTCGACGTTCCTGACGGCATCCAGTATCCGGTCCCCTCCGGGAAAAAGCTTCGACCTGAAGGGCTGATGAAGACGGTCATCCATCGCCCAGGGCAGGTTCTCCCATTTCCCCGCCGCCCAGGACGCCGCCAGAAGGGCCGCCCGGTTCAGCGAAAACACCGCGTCTTCCATGCTAACCCGCCTGGGAAGCGCCTTTCTCGCGTCCTCCGTTTTGACCTGGACATCCGGAACGGCCACCACGGCGGTTATCCTTTCCGGAGGGGGCGGCAGCTTGACGTATCGGAGATCGTCGCCGTCGACACAACTCACAACGAGGCCACCGAGACAGCAGGGAACCACGTTGTCGGGGTGGCCTTCGAGCCTGACCATCAAGGGCAGAAGCCTTTCCAAAGGCAGCGGGTCCTCCCGCAGGGCGTTCGCGAGGAGCACGCCGCCCGCTACGGCGCTGGCGCTGCTTCCGAGGCCCCGGCACAACGGAATTGCGTTCAGGCACCTCAAGACCAGGCCGGGAGGTTCGATCCCCCATTCTCGGCACGCCTCCTCATAGCTTCTGATCACGAGGTTCGACGCCGCATCAGACAGCTCGAAGCTTCCCTCTCCGATGATCTCCACCCTGTAGGCGCCCGTCTCGTCGAAGCCGACCACGTCGTAAAAGTTGTACAACGTCAGCGCAAGCCCGACGGTGTCGAAGCCGGACCCGAGATTCGCCGTCGTCGCCGGGACACGGACTCTCATGCCCGAAGTTTTCAAAGCTCCATCACCTCCAGCAGGGCTTCCCGTCGCGCTTCGATTTCAACGGGAGGCTCCACCCGCTCGAGCACCGCACCGGGATCCTTGAGTCCCGTTCCGGTCAGAACAGCCACGACCCTCATGCCCCGACTCAGCCTGCCTGCTTCAGCCATCTTCGAAAGTCCGGCAATCCCCGCACAGGAGGCGGGTTCAGCGAAAATCCCCTCCCTGGAGGCCAGAAGCTTTTGGGCGGAGAGGATTTCCTCGTCGGAAACGGCGAAAAAGCCGCCGCCGCTCATTTTCACCGCCCATCGGGCTTTCGGCCCATTGACGGGGCGCCCTATCCGGATCGCCGTGGCCACCGTCTCCGGCTTCGGGCACGGCACACCCGAAGCGAGGGGGGCCGCCCCCGCTGCCTGCATGCCGAACATGCGAGGAACCCGCGTGCATTTGCCCACCCGCCCGTACTGCACGTATCCGGCCCACCAGGCCGTGATGTTTCCCGCGTTTCCCAC
>JBNGCT010000070.1:0-8525 GCA_049974965.1 Thermovirgaceae bacterium | reverse complement strand
GGGGGAAACAAAAATGGCCATATACCTCAACAACGGGGCCACCACGTGGCCGAAGCCCGAGTGCGTGCCCCGGGCCATGTACGAATTTCTCACCGGCGGGGGCGCCAACCTCGCAAGAGGTTCGGCGGCGCGCCGCGACATCGGGACTCTCGACATGGTCACCACGGCCAGGGAAAAGCTGGCGTCCTTTTTCGGCGGACATGCCGGCGGCGATTCACGGTATGTCACCTTCACGGCGAACGTGACGGAGGCCCTCAACGTCGTTCTCAAGGGATACCTTCGAAAGGGGCACCACGTGGTGACCACCTCCATGGAGCACAACGCCGTCATCAGGCCCCTGCGACGCCTCGAGGAAGAAGGCGTCAGGCTTTCGATCCTCCCTTGCTCCCCTGCCGGAGAGCTCGACCCGGCGGTCCTCGAAGATTTTCTGGAAAAAGAGACGGTCCACCTGGTCGTGATCAGCCATGCCAGCAACGTCTGCGGAACCGTCCAGCCAGTGAAGGAGATCTCCCGCACCTGCAGCGGCCACGGGGTGCCCCTGGTCCTCGACGCGGCCCAGACGGGCGGCGTGCTTGACATCAATTCAAAAGAACTGAATCTTGCGGCCCTCTGCTTTACCGGCCACAAGGGGCTTCTGGGACCCCAGGGGATCGGCGGCATCCTGTGGGAACCGGCGTTTGCCGAAAAAGTCGCGCCCTTTGTGGAAGGCGGGACGGGCAGCTTCTCCGACAAGGAGCGCCAGCCGGAGACCATGCCGGACAAGTTCGAGGCGGGTACGCCGAACCTCCCGGGCATCGCCGGGCTCTCGAGCGCGCTGGACTGGATTGAAAAAACCGGACGCAACACGATACGCAGGCGGGAGGAAGCCCTCGGCGCCCGGCTCCTTGAAGGTCTGCGTGGCATCGCGGAGCTCGAGACCTACGGCAAGGACACGATCGAGGGCCGGCTGGCGGTATTTGCCGTCAACCCGCCCGGCGGGGAGAACGGGACCCTCGCCATGCGGCTGGTCGAAGAATGGGGCATCGAGACGCGGCCCGGCCTCCACTGCGCGCCTTTGGCCCACAAGACCCTGGGGAGTTTTCCCCAAGGCGCCCTCAGGATCAGCCTGGGGTATTTCAACACTGAAGAAGAGGTCGAAAGCGTCCTGAAGGCACTTGAAAGCCTCCTGTGAGGCCCGGGGAACCGGACCGGTGCGGTCCGGCCCCGTCATCAGCCTTTCAGGGCGAACCGCTCCAGGGCGAGGGCCGCGCCGTCCTCGTCGCTCGAGAGAGTGACGGTGTCGGCCTTTTCCCTGATATCCCTGCGGGCGTTCCCCATGGCCACGGAAAAGCCTGCACGCTCGAAGAGGGGCAGGTCGTTTTCGGAATCCCCCACCACCATCGTCTGAAGCGGTGTCACGCCCTCTTTTTTCATCAGGATCTCAAGGCCCCTGGCCTTGCTCACCTCGGGGTGCGCCATATCCACGAAGAGCCTGTTCGACACGGCGGCGTACAGGGCGTCACCGAAGCGTTCCTGGACGGTTTCCCGAACGGAGACGGCCTCTTCGGCGCTCGATGCGATGGAAAGGAGCTTGACGGGCTCCATGTCCGCCCTGTAAAGATCCTCGCCCAGAGGTTCCGGCTCCAGAAACGTCAGCTTGCCGTAGGATTTCGCCCTCTCATCGGCCTGGTCAACGAAAAGCCTGCCGTCGTGATAGGACTGGATATACCATCCCTTTTCACGGAAAAAAGCCAGGACCTCCCGTGCCAGGCCACGTTCGATGGGTCGGTAGTACAGCGCGTTCTTGTCCGCCGGAGCCCGGATTTCGGCGCCGTTTGCTGTGATCAGCGCGTCGGTGAGCCTCAGCTTCCGGGCGAAAGGCAGAACGGAGTGAAAGACCCTGCCCGTGGCGACGGTCAGGGTGATTCCCCGCCCGGTACAGGCGGCAACGGCCCTGACGGAGCGTTCCGTCAGGGTGTTTTGTGAAGTCAGAAGGGTTCCGTCCAAATCGAGGACGATCATGCGAATATCCATTGCGCTCCCCCGTTTTCTGCGCCATCCTGTGGTGTATGTGCCCTTGCCGGAACGAAAGGGCCTCGACAAGGAGTATACTCGAGAGGTCCCAAAACGTCACAGGAGGTGTCATTGGTGTTCATCAACCCGACCATGAGCGACATTCTGCTTGCAAACAGGTTTCTGGAAGGAAGAATCCGCAGGACGCCCACGGAAAAATCCCTGCCCCTCGGCGACATCACCGGGGGCGAGGTCTTCCTCAAGTGGGAGAATCAGCAGATCACCGGGTCCTTCAAGATCCGGGGCGCTCTCAACAAGATGTTCAGCCTCGGCAAAGAGGACAGGAAAAAGGGGGTTGTCACGGCCTCCAGCGGGAACCACGCCCAGGGGATCGCCATGGCGGCCTCGATGCTCGGGGTGAAAGCCGCCATATGCGTTCCCGGCGTCTGCCCCGAGACAAAGCAAAAGGCCATCCGCCGTCTCGGCGGCGACTGGGTGGACCTCAGGGTGTCCGGGACATTCTACGATGACGCCGAGGATGCGGCCCACGAGCTCCAGGAAAAAGCGGGGATGACCTATGTCTCCTCCTTCGAGGACCACTGGATCATCAGCGGGGCCGGAACGGCGGGGCTAGAAATGTTTTTGGCGGAGCCGGAACTGGACACGCTGATCGTTCCCGCCGGAGGAGGCGGCCTGATTTCAGGAGTGGCCCTGGCGGCGAAAACCCTCAGACCCCAGGTGGAAATCTGGGGCGTCCAGTCCGTGGCTTCCCAGCCCTATGTCGTGTCCTGGCCGAAGGGGCGCGTCGTGGACGTGGAATATGGCGATTCCCTGGCAGACGGGCTGACCGGGTCCATACCGCAAAGCCTGTTGGATCTGGCGCGGCGGCGGATCGCAGGGTTCATCGCCGTCACCGAGGAGGATATCGCCCGGGCCATCGCCTGGCTGCACCGGGAACATCACCAGGTCATCGAGGGGGCTGGTGCCGTTGGCGTGGCCGCCCTGCTTTCGGGCCGCCTCTCGGCCTGGGGCCGCAAGGTCGGGGTCGTGATCTCCGGCGGGAATATCGACCACGAGAGACTTGAAGGCATCCTCAAGACCTGGAGCAACAGCTGACTCAAGGTAATGCATACAATGAAGGGGCCTTTCGAGGCCCCTTCAGCATTCGGTGTTTTTTTGGTTCCGCTTCAATCCTCGATGTTGAAAATCTGCTCCAGTATCTGCTGCTTGATCTGGTCCCCGACGGACTCTCCCTTACCGGTTCCTTCTCCGGTGGGTATCTCGATTTCAAGCTTCCGTTCATCGCCTTTCGTTTCCGGGTCTCCCGTTGCAGGAATCGGGTCCGCCCTTTTCTCCGGGACAGCGACCTTGATGTTTGTTATGACGGGCTGGTCCCAGTTGCCGTCGACTTCGAAACTGACATCCCGGAAGTCCTTTTTCGAAATGCCGCCCAGAAACCCGCCCAGCATGTTTTCCAGCATGCTTTCCGGGTCGAGGGACTCGGAACCCAGAAGACCTTCCAGGGCGCCGAAAAAGGTGCTCAAAGCCTGGACATTGACGTTTCCGCTGCAGTACAGGTCGAGGCGCGATGAAAAGCCGACGGTCCCGTCGACGGACATGTACCGGTACAACTGGTCGCCGGGCGGGGCCGTCATGCGGCTTCCCGGCATCAGGCTGAGCATGTTGCCGCCCAGGGCAAAACTGGAATCGGCGCTGCTGTAACGGATCCCCGTCCCGCCGTAGGCGGATGCAAGTGCCCGGACGGCCTCAAACCCCGAAATTTCTCCGTCGACGGCGGAAAAGCGTCCCCGTCCGCGAAGGGGCATCGCCTTGGACCCGCCGTGCTCGAGGCTCATTTTCAGGTCACCCGTTCCCGTGATCTTTCCCTCGAAGTCGAAGGCGTCATCGAGGGCGCCTGCAATTTCGAACCCGGAAACCTGTGCATCGAGGACCCAGAGGCTTGAGCCAAGGGTGGCCGTCCCGTCGGCGACAAGAGACCCGTTGTAAAAATCCCCCTTTGCCTTCTCGACACGGACCACCTTTCCTTCAAGACGAACCGGGGCATACACATCACGAACCGTGAACCCGTATGCGGAAAGGGTTTCTGCGAAAACCTCCCCGGTTCCGGACCATGCGCCCCCGGCAAAGGAGCCCGTGAGGTTGACATCGAGAATTCCCTCCAGCTCCGCTTTTCTGGCTCCGCGCATCTCACGGGTCAGGTATTCAAGGTCCAGGCCCGACCCGGTGACGGAAAAACCGGCGACGGAGCCGTCTTTTTCAAGGGACAGCATTCCTTCTCCCGAAAGCGTTCCATCGCCGGTCAAAGCCGAGAATTGTTCTAATTCGACGCTGCCGGAAACAGCGGTCCCGGCGAGGTTCAATTCCCTTACCATGTATCCGAGGACGGAAAGTTCGGGAACTGCCGCTTCGAAGGAAACCTCGGGATGTTGCAGGGGGCCCGTTGCCGTAAAGGATCCCGTTATCTTTCCCGAGACGGGCCTTTCACCGGAGGGAAATGCGGAGAGGTCGGCTCCGGAAAGTTTCCCCGACAGATTGATTTCGGCGGGTTTTTCGCCTTGCGGGGCAAGGCTGATGATGCCGGAGGCTTCAAGGGCACCGGAAAGAAACCCGGCGGTCAGGTTTTCCACATTGATGACATCCGCGCCGGCCGAAAAGGCCGCCGTCAGGCCGGTCAATGTGAAATCTCCGTATGCGGCTGCAGCGGCACGGGCCGATCCCTTGACGGTCAAAGCCTCTCCCGCAAAAGGCCGGGGGACCGAAAGGGAGGCGGAAAGCCCCGACACGGTGGCCCCTGAAGAGCCTGAAAGCTCTGATGAAGCCAGTTCGAGGGCAAGGGAAGGGTTTTTCACCGGGCCGGAGAGTTTCCAGGAAACCGAGACATCGCCGGCGGGGCCCCCATCGGAAAGGTCCGGGACAAAACAACTGAAGGCCGAAACGTCGACCCCGCTCGTGGAACCGGAAAGATCAAAACTGGCCTTTTCGGTTCCGACGCGGGAGACCGTTCCCGAACCCTTCACGGGAAGCCCCTCCCAGGTGGCTGAAAAATCCTTCAGGTCCATTTCAGAGCCGTCGTAAAGGAATGTAAGGCGCGGCGACTCGACGAGTTCGCCTTTTATGCGGATCTTCTCTGACCAGAGCCCGCCTTCATAGCGGACATCCCGCCCGGCCCCGAAAATCCGGACCGTTCCCGCGGCATTTCCCTGAAGGGCGAGGCTTTCCGTGGGAAAGACACGGGAGGCCTTGTGAAGGGCAAGACCCTTGCCGTCGACTGTAAAATTGTAGGACGGGTTTTCCCCCGGGATGATGGTCCCGAAACCGTGAACCGGTGCGTCGATCCAGAGGGCCTTTGCTTCAGCGGACACGTGTCCGTTCTCCTGAAGTTGGAAAGATGCGTCAACCTTTTCGAGGGTCTGGCTGAAAAGATCCATGGAAGGAGCCGTGAAACGGACGGGGCCGGTGAAGGTGCCCCTAAAACGGCGGAGATCGACCTCGAGCGTCTCCAGTGTCCCATCGGCCATGAAAAGCCAGGGAAAGGTCTTTTCCCAGGCCGACAGCTTGACGTCGGAGGACCGAAGGTCCAGGTGCGTTTCTGGCGGACCGTCGCTGAAAATGAGGCCCACCGTTCCCGAGACGTGAGAGCCGTTGGCGACGCCCGATATTTCCTCGAACCAGAGCTTGTTTCCGCGATACCACCAGGAGGACCTCGCCCCGGCGAGAGAGATGCCGTAGAGTGACCCCTTGTCTATGGAAATTTCCCCCCTGGCCCCGATATCGGCCCAGGGCCCTGAAACCTTGATGTTCGTCGAGAAAGTGCCCGAAAAGGTCTTTTCGCCGATTTCCGGCCACAACCGGCCGAGGGTCCCCATGTCAATGTCCGTCAGGGTCCCTCCGGCGTCGATTTCGGGATAGATATCGCCCGAAAGCCGTATTTCGCCGTCGCCGAGGTCAAGTTCAAGGTTTTCAAGATGCAGGTTCCCTTCCGAGAACCGGAAATCTGCGCTTGAACGGGCTGAAACTCCGCGGAATTCGACGAGCGAATTGACTGAAAGGCCCGTTGAGGTGAGCGATACCGTGCCGTCGTCGAAAAGGAAATCACCGGATTTCGTCCGGAGCGCACTTTCATCGAAATGGATGTTTGAAAGAGGCAGTTCGCCCGAAGGAGCGGCGAACCCCCCCTGTGCAAGTTCCCTGAGCGGCTCAAGGCGTACGTCAGCTCCTCTCAGGGTTATGGAGCGTATCCTGGGGGAGCCCCTGACGAGGGAAAACAGGTCGAGGCGGATGTCGCCTTTCCTGATGGTGATGATCTTCTGATCGTTTCTGGACAGAACAATGCCCTCGGCGGAAAACCCCCTGACGGGGTTCCCTGAAATACTGCCGATGGCAAGCTCGGCTCCGAAACGCTTGACTGCGAGCTCCTGTGCGCTTCGCGCCACAAAGGCGGCTCCCACGTCCCTGGAAGAAAGGAACCAGACTCCTGCGGCGGCAAGGGTGGTGAGAACCCCGAGGGCAAGGAGGCTGTACGCGAGGATTTTTTTCATTGGTGCTGCAACTCCTTCAAAGGCGGATCCCGAAAGGGGATGCCTGATAGATATGTAAAAAGGCCGTGGCAACAAATGAATTCTCTCATGAAAAGGCCGGCGGATGTCGGGCAAATCACCTGTTCTGCAGCCCGTGGGAAGAAACGATTACAGTTTTGCGGCCCCATTATACGCTTTCGGAAGAGGGACAAAAAGACGAATGTTTCACGTGAAACATCATCTCCCGAAGTGGGGCGGAAAGATGTTTCACGTGAAACACCGGAAGGGGGTGTTGATAACAGTCGGAAAACCCGGAAAGGGCTGTGGATATGTGGATAATCCAGTGGACAACCTGTCAGATGAATGTGAATTGATGTGGACGTCTGTGCTTTCCCCCTGGTGGCTGATTTCAAGTATCTGGACAGGATCAGCCAGGGTCATTTCGGCGCCTTGATAGCCTGCGACAAGCTTCCCGACGGCTCTGACACAACAGCCTTTCAGCTTCTCGAGTTCGCCGAATCTCGGGGCATCTCCTGTGTATACAACAAAACGGGTCCGGCCGCCCGGTGCGAGGAGGGAGTAGCGGATGTCCGTTTTTCTGATTTTGTCCACGATCAACTCGAGGGTCAAAAACTTCCCCGCCAGGGTCGGGAGTTCGGCCCAGGCCTGCGATGCGGAGAAGACCCGTCTTCCGGCACAATCCCAGAAGCCCCGCTTTCGTGAGCGCGCCTCACGGAATGCACTGATGATTCGTTCGGTATGACGGATATTGGGCGCCAGTGTAAAGGGCATGGCGTACCCCAGCTGCACGAGTTTTTCGTTGATGAGCACGGGACCCCGGGGACCGTCGATCCACACCCACGCCAGATGGCGGCCGTAGCGGTCCAGGCCCTGCAGGTCCTTTTCGAGAAAGACCCGTTTCCCGAGCACGAAAGAGGCGTTCGCTGCGGCGGCTTCTTTCCCGAATTCCTCACGCTCTCTTGAAGGGTGGTGGAGTTCCGGGGTATCGATCCCAAGGTACCGCACCTGAGCCTCTGCGCCCCCCGCGAGGACTGCCGTGACCGTGTCCCCGTCGATGACCTTCGTGACGAATGCGGGAGACAGGTTTCCCGCAAAGGCGTGACACGTGCCCGGGACAAGCAGCAAAAGACAGCAGAGAAAAGGGCCTGCCGCTTTCCGCAAAAAGCGGCAGGCGTCATGAAAACCCTTCATGTGCCCTTTTACTCCGGGCAGAACCTCGGCGGTTCTCCTTCAGCGACGGGCTTCCGGTGGAAGGTCATGCTTTCGGGGATGAGCAAGACGGCCTCGAGGGTGTTGTTGACGGTGCCCGTGAAAAGATGGCCTCCGCGGGCGTTCGTTTCCCGGTCCGACAGCGTCACGTGGGGATGGATGAAGACGGTGCCGTCGGGCTTGAGGTTGACCGTTCCGCTCAGTGAAAGCAGTTCGTGGGGGTCCTGAACGTCGCGTTTTTCGTACCCTTCCGGCCCAAGCCAGCCGATGGAAAAATCCCTGAGCATGCCGATGCCCGAGAGGATGACGGCGGAAGCGATGCCATGTTCCTGAAGGGTGTGCTTGAAAAGGGGCAGGAAATCATCCCCGTCTTCGAATCGCAGGGCGGCAAGCTGCCCCCTGCGGGTGAAATGGACACCCATGATGTCACCTCCGGTTTGTTTTCAAAGTAAACCTCATCCCGGAGGAACGCCCGGGATGAAAAAGCTTCCTGTTCGGGGTCTTTCGTGCGAAGTCCCCTCCGGAATGCTATTATACCGTTGATGCAGGGTAAAACGGGAGGGCGGTGGCAGGAATTTCCCCAAAAGGGCATATTCTTTTCGAAGAAATCGCACCTGACCTCGCCGCACATCGCGACGGCCTTGACGCATACGCCCGGACCCTCGCCTCCCTGAACCGCTCCGCGAGACTGACGGGGCCGCGAAATCCGGATGCCATCTGGAAAGAGCACATTCTGGACTGCGCCTTTTCCCTGCCCTTTGCCCC
>JBNGCT010000069.1:0-8627 GCA_049974965.1 Thermovirgaceae bacterium | reverse complement strand
GACCCCGGCCATGCGTCACGGCCTTTCGACATCCACAGAGACGGGTTCGTTATGGGTGAAGGAGCGGGCGTTCTGGTCTTCGAGGAACTCGAACACGCAAAACGCCGGGGTGCCCGAATTTATGGAGAGGTGAAAGGATTCGGGTCGAACTGCGATGCCTACCATATCACCGCACCGGACCCGGAAGCGGTGACTCCCGCGAAAGCCATGATTCAGGCCGTCAAAAAGGCGGGGTGGAGCGCGGAAGACGTCCAACTGATCAATGCCCATGGCACATCAACGACGTTGAACGACAGGATGGAAGCCCTCGCAATACGCAAGGCCTTCGGGGAAGCTTCCGACAAAATACTTGTCAATTCGACCAAGTCGATGATCGGACATTGCCTCGGAGCCGCGGGTGCCCTCGAACTCATCGCCGCCCTTCAGTCCGTTTCCGAGGGAGTCGTTCATCCGACGACAAATTGCAATGAAATCGACCCTGAATGTCCCATAAAGATCGTCCCAGACGGGAAACCGGTAAAAGCTTCCATTGACCGCCTTCTCGTAAACAGCTTTGGTTTCGGCGGACACAACGCGGTGCTTGCCGTCGAATCCTGGAGGGAATGAAGCCGGATTGGCGGAAAACCGGGAAGTTTTCGGCTACACTTTTTCCGATTCCCGTTTTCTGGAAGAAGCTTTAACCCACGCCTCTTTCGCAAACGAGCAAGGGCTGGGTTATACCAACGAACGTCTTGAATTCCTTGGTGACGCCGTTTTGCAGCTAGCTGTTACACATTACCTCTACGAATCGTATCCCGATGACAACGAAGGGGAACTCAGCCGCAAACGGGCGGCTTTGGTGTGCGAACAAACTCTTGCGGAATGGGCCATCGAAACGGGACTCGGTTCTCGTATCCGGCTTGGCAAGGGGCTTTCAAGAAGCGGTGGGAGCGAAAACCCTTCCGTTCTTGCAGACGCGGTGGAAGCCGTTATCGGCGCGCTATTCCTCGACGGCGGATTCGAAAAGGTCCTCGGGATCATCTTCCAGTTCAGCCGATCACGGAAACAGCGTCTTTTGCAGGGTGAAGAAAACCCGAAAGCCCTTCTTCAGGAACGTTTCGAATCCCAGGGGAAAGGCAGGCCCACCTATCGGCTTGTCAAGACGGAGGGACCGGCTCACAAGCCGATCCACACCGTCGAAATCCTACTCGATGGAAAGGCCCTGGCGAGAGCGACGGGGAAAACGGTCAGGGAGGCCGAATCCAAAGCGGCGGAAGAGATTCTCGCAAGAATATAATGCAACCGATTGCATTTTCGTCAGGGCATTGGTAGAATGGATTCCACGGGAAAGCAAAGGGGCCGTGGAAGATGTTATCGAAAACTGAGGGGACAAATCCGCAACGCAGAAGAATTTGTCACACACGAAGGAGACAACCGCACGGGAATGCGGCAATGTCTCCTTTTTTTTACGGGAGGTGCCGGCATTGCTGAAGGAAAAGACACGGGTCATGAATGAAGAGGACATGGCGCGGGCTCTCAGGCGACTGGCCCACGAAATCCTCGAGAAAAACCGCGGCGTGGAAAACACTCTTCTTGTAGGTATCCAGAGAAGAGGAGTCCACCTGGCAAGCAGGCTGAAAAGTTACATCGGCGAGACGGAATCGATCAAAGTGCCGTCCGGGATCCTCGATATCACCCTCTACAGGGATGACCTCACCCTCCTTCATGAACAGCCCGTCGTCCACAGCACGGCATTACCCGTCGACATCACGAACCGGACAGTGATCCTGGTCGACGACGTGATCTACACGGGGAGAACGATCCGGGCGGCCTTGGACGCCCTTATGGACCTCGGAAGACCGTCTTCCGTCCAGCTGTGTGTCCTTGTGGACAGAGGGCACAGGGAGCTGCCTATTCATCCGGACTTTGTGGGGAAGGTAACGCCCACATCCCAGGAGGAGATCGTGGAAGTCAGAGTGAAGGAACTGGACCAAATCGATGAAGTCGTTATCTGCGAACGAGAGGGGCAGGACAGGTAATGGAGTGGAAACACAGGGATTTGATCGATCTTGATACCTGGAGTCGAGAGGATATCGAATATCTTCTGGACAACGCAAGGAGCATGGAAGACCTCCTCGACAGGCCGATAAAGAAAGTCCCGGCGCTGAGAGGCAAGCTGATCGTCAATCTGTTTTACGAACCCTCCACCCGTACACGGGTGTCCTTCGAGCTTGCGGAAAAGTTTTTAAGCGCCGATGTGGTCAACTGGTCCGCTTCCGGATCAAGCACGGCAAAGGGTGAGACCCTTCGTGACACGGCCTGGACCCTGGAAGCCATGGGTGCCGATGCGGTGGTCATCAGGCATAAATCGGTGGGTTCGGCTACCTATCTCAGGAAAAAACTGAAGAGAAGCGCCATCTTCAACGGCGGGGACGGCACCCACGCCCACCCGACCCAGGCGCTGCTGGATCTTTATACCGCATGGAAACATTTCGGCGATCTGGAGGGGAAGAAGATCGCCATCGTCGGTGATATCCAGCACAGCAGGGTCGCCAGAAGCAACATCATCGGGTTCAGGACCATGGGAGCCGAAGTGGTTCTTTCCGGACCCTCCACGCTGATGCCCCCCGATCCTGGAACTCTCGATGCAAGATATGAGGCCAACCCCTTTGAAGCCGTGAAGGACGCGCACATGATCTACCTCCTCAGAATCCAGCAGGAGAGACAGGATGAAGGTCTGTTCCCGTCCCTGGACGAGTACTTTCTGACCTACGGAGCCAATGAAGAGCTACTGAAAGCTGCAGCCGAAAAAGCCCTTGTGATGCACCCCGGTCCAATCAACCGGCGGGTTGAAATTGAAAGCACCGTGGCCGACGGACCACAGAGTGTCATTCTTGCCCAGGTGAGAAGCGGTGTGGCCGTCAGGATGGCCTTGCTCTATCTTTGTCTTGGAGGTGCGAGAGAACAATGACCGTCCTGCTTCGCAACGGCCGTATTTTTGACGGGGACAAACTGGATGAAACACTGCAGGATGTTTTTATCGAGGGAAACAGGATCAGAAAAATCGCGAAAATGGAAGCCCAACCGGGGATGGAGGATATCACCTGGGACCTGAAAGGCAAAATCATCTGTCCCGGGTTTATTGACCTGCATGTCCACTTCCGAGACCCGGGACAGGAATGGCGCGAGGATATTCCTTCCGGAGCTCTTGCCGCAGCAGCTGGAGGTTTCAGCACGGTCGTGGCCATGCCGAACACGGAACCGCCCATCGACTGCGCATCACTCGTCCAGTATGTGATAGAAAAGGGAAAACGGTCACATGGTGCCCGGGTGCTGCCGTCAGGTTCGGTAACGAAAGGGCGACGGGGAGAAACTCTCTCCGAAATGGCCAAAATGGCAGCGGCCGGGGCGGTGTTCTTCACTGATGACGGGTCGCCGGTGCAAAAATCGGGACTTCTCCAGAAAGCCCTTCTGTACACCCGCGGCCTGGGAATCCGTATCATGGAGCATCCGGAAGACATGGACCTGTCCATGGGTGGTCAAGTCCATTGGGGATATGTTTCCGCGAGATCGGGTCTGAAAGGGAATCCCGCTTCCTCTGAAACCGGCGACATTCACCGTGGAATCCTGCTTGCCGAGGAAACACGGAGCCCGATCCATTTCACACATGTCAGCACGAAAGCCGGCCTCGACGCAGTCAGGCTTGCGAAACAAAGAGACCTTGCCGTGTCTTGCGATGTCACGAGCCATCATCTGGTAATGGACGAAAAAGCCGTCGTGGAGAGCGGTTATGACAGCCTGTTCAAGGTGAACCCGCCGCTGCGTAGCACCGAGGACAGGGACGCCCTCTGGGAGGGGATCGCCGACGGGACCGTTGACGCGATCATCACGGACCATGCACCATACCACGCAGACGAGAAGGACCTTCCTTTCCAGGAGGCACCCTTCGGAATCGCTTCCCTTGAATGTGCCGTTCCAGCCGTCCTGACAGAATGGGCCCGCCGGGGAAAACCCTGTACACTGGAAAGGATCCTCTCGCTCTGGACGTCCGGTCCCGCCGCACTTCTCCCTGGTCAGTGGAAAGAACTCGGAAGGATCATCGAGGGCGGGATGGCGGATATTACGGTACTGGATACGGAAATCGGGCAAACCATCGATCCCGCTCACTGGAGAAGCAAAGCCAGGATGACTCCCTGGGCGGGTCGGAAACTCTCGCATTGGCCTGTGATGACAATTGTGGAAGGTCGAATCGTCTCCGGGGGCAATGAGTGACAGACAAGATGTCAAAAACAGAAATCAAGATGGAAAAACCTCTCGACTTTGCCGCAACCATAGTGGAAAAGGAGCAGCTTGCTCCGGCAATCTGGTCCATGACCCTGGAACCCGAAGAGCGGGAAATCGACGCCGTGCCCGGACAGTTTTTCATGATCAAATCCTGGAAAACACGGGATCCGTTTCTTTCGCGTCCCTTTGCAGCCTCCGGAGTTCATGCGGACGGTACCATTGAAGTGCTCTTCAGGGTGTGCGGCAGGGGGACGGCCTTGTTGGCAGAATGCAAAAAGGGTCAAAACATGCTTTTAAGAGGACCCTGCGGCAATGGTTTCCCGAAACCCGAGAGCAAAAGGCTTGTCCTGGCCGCCGGAGCGATGGGTGTGGCACCGTTGCTTTTTGCCAGACAGCGCCTTCACGGCTTTAAGGACCTGTTGCTTCTGGTCGGTACGTCGGGAGAGCCGGAATGGGAACCCTTCTGCGAGGCCATTCGTGCACGGTGCCCGGAAACAGCGATCTTTTCCGAGAACGGAGCTATTGGGGACAAGGGTTCTGTCATTGACGGCTTACGTGGTCTGGTATGCCGCAAAGATGAAATCTG
This sequence comes from Thermovirgaceae bacterium, assembly GCA_049974965.1. GTDB lineage: Bacteria > Synergistota > Synergistia > Synergistales > Thermovirgaceae > UBA1876. The sequence continues at coordinate 3,778 of JBNGCT010000069.1, read as the reverse complement.
GGCGTGCGGCCCGGAAGGGATGCTTCGCGCACTCGGGGGCGCTCAGGCTGGTCTCAGGCATTCCATATGGATAAGCCTGGAAAGAAGGATGGCCTGTGGATACGGCGGATGCCTGGGGTGCACCGTGCAAACACGAAACGGACCGAAGAGGGCCTGTGTCGACGGGCCGGTTTTCCGCTGGGAGGAAATTCTCTGGGATGAACTTTCATAAGAAAATGGCGGTCCACATCGGCGGACTTGATTTCGCGACACCTCTTCTTGTCGCCTCTGGTGTGTGGCCCATGGATACAGGACGCTGGCCGACAGGGGTGACGGAAGGAGTGGGGGGCATTTGCACGAAGGGATTGACTTTAAATCCGAAAGAGGGAAACCCCGGTATCCGGATCTGGGAGACCCCCTGCGGAGTCATGAACAGCATCGGACTTCAGAATCCAGGAATTGACGCTTTTCTCGGTATGGAATACGCCAATTTGAAACGTCTTTCCATCCCACTGATTTTCAACCTGTCGTTCGATACGGAGGAGGACCTGCTCCGGCTTCTGGAACGTCTTCAAAAATCCGCCGGAACCGTTCCTGTGGAACTCAACGTCTCCTGTCCCAATGTCTCCAGCGGCGGAATTTCCTGGGCACAGGACATCGCGTCCCTCGAATCAGTCATTTCACTGGCACGAAAAACATGGGGCGGTCCTTTGTGGGTCAAACTTTCACCGAATGTCGCCTCGATAACATCATCTGCCATTGCAGCAGAAAAGGCGGGAGCAGATGCCCTCACCGTGGCAAACACCTGGCTTGGCATGGCGATTGATCCGGAGAATCTGAAGCCGGTTTTCCAAAATATCCATGCGGGGCTTTCGGGACCCGCCGTTTTCCCCCTGACCCTGCGGCTTGTCTGGGAAACATCCTCGGCCGTACGAATTCCTGTTATTGCGTCGGGGGGAATTTCATCCTGGCAGGATGCTGCAGTCGCAATCGCGGCCGGTGCATCGGCTGTCCAGCTAGGTTCGGCTTTTTTTCGGGACCTACGCATCACTTCCAGAATAGAAAGAGGTCTTTCGGATTTTCTGGACAAAAAAGGACTAGACTCCGTCGCCAGGCTTGTCGGAGCCGCCAAAAGCAGCAGCCCTTCGAATCCCTAGGAAAGAGGGGGAGAGAACATGAACAGGAAGGAAGAAAACAAAAAGCCCGGGTTGATTCTTGCCCTTGATTTTGAGAACGTTGATACGGTGCGCCGGTTTCTTGATTCCTGGGGCGATCGAGTCACATTCATCAAGATCGGTCCGGGCCTTTTCGCCCGGGGCGGGATTCCTTTCATCGTAGAGCTCATGGGAGGCGGGTGGAAGGTATTTCTCGACCTGAAGCTTCACGACATTCCGAACACCGTGGCCGGAGCGGTCAAGGTTCTTTCTTCAGAAGGGGTCTGGGCTGTCACCCTCCATACTTCAGGTGGAAGGGACATGATGAGTGCCGCGGCGAAAGAATGCAGGGACGGGACCCCGCTTCTGTTCGGCGTCACTGTTTTGACCAGCCTCGATCAAGGAAGCTGGGAAGAGGTCCATCCCAGTTGCCCGATGCAGGACGCCCTGTTACAAAGAGCAAAGGCGGCAAAAAACAGTCAAATGGACGGTATTGTCTGCTCGCCCAGGGAGCTGCGGCTGTTCAGCGACCCTGCCTTTGACGGCTTGATCAAAATTGTTCCGGGAATCCGGCCTTTGGGGTACGAAGTTCGTGACGACCAGAAAAGGACGGCAACACCCATCGAAGCGGCACGGGAAGGCGCCGATTTTGTTGTCGTGGGGCGTCCCGTTATCCAGGCTGTTCACCCTGGAAATGTCATTGACACCATTTTGGAGGATTTGAAACAATGAATGAAACCAGCAGGGAGCTCAAGGGACGTCTCGAGGAATCGGGGGCATTGCTTGAGGGGCATTTCGCCCTTTCATCGGGATTTCACAGCGGGCACTACATGCAATGTGCGCTTTTTTTGAGGTATCCCGCCAACGCCGCCTTCGCCGGAAATCTCCTTGCAAAGGCGATCGAATCTGCTAAACCTGATTTTATCCTTTCACCCGCCCTCGGAGGTCTGATTATCGGGCATGAAGTCGCAAGATATCTGGATATTCCCTTCCTTTTTTGCGAAAGAAGGGAAGGCAGAATGGAACTGAGACGGTTTCCCTGCCCCGAAAACGGAAAGTTCATCGTCGTAGAGGATGTAATTACCACCGGAGGTTCATCGATGGAAGCGGCACAGGCCATTCTGGGCCGCGGGAAGGCTTCCTGGATCGGGACGGCCTGCATCGTAAACAGGAGCGGTGGGGATTCTCTTCTTGCGGAAGCCCCTTGTTCCCTCTGGGATATCTCCTTCCCGAACTATTTGCCCGATGAATGCCCCTATTGCCGCCAGGGAATTCCATTGACGAAACCGGGGAGCCGCGCCTCGTGAAAACACGCGATGCCGCTGAAAGAAGGCCGGGCACGTTCCGTTTCCGGCGGGCAACGGCCTTGTTTCTCATCGTTCTCGTTGTTTTCATCTCCTCCGGGCCGGCATTCGCCGACGAACCCGTCGAGATCTGGGTGACTCATCCGTGGCTCGAGATGACGACTCGTTTCATCGGGGGAGCCTACTGTTCCGTTCACTCAATTCAGAAATGGGATGAGAGCGGGGCACTCGAGCGAAGTGCGGAGGCACCGGTCAATGCCATCGTTCTGGCCTTCGACCCGAGCGATGCAAAAACATCCGGCGTGATGGACAAAAACAAAACAGTCCTGCTGCTTTACAAGAGAGATCTTGGAGGACTGGACAATCCGGACATGCCTTTTTTGGACCCGGCGACTCTCCCTTTCATCGGGCTCAGGATCCTGAAGAACATTTCACAGGTGGATCCCGGCAATTACGCCTATTACCAGCGACGCCTGGCGGAGTTTTCGGCCCGCCTCGACAGCACGGTACTTGTGGGCAGGCAAATGCTGGGCGCAACGAGGCTGCTGGATCTCAGCTGGCAGGTCGGCCGTTGGATACAGGCTGCAACCAGCGATATTGTCAGACCACCTGGAGCTGTAAAAGAAAACTGGGAGAAGGGTCATGACATGAAGACTCTGGAAATTGCGATCCAGGAGGCAAAAAGACAGGGATGGCTGATCCTGTGTGACCCATGGACACCGGAACAGGTGAGTGAAAAAATCGGAGAATCCGCGTCCTGTCTTGTTGTTCCCGGCCCTTCAGAAGGGCAGGACTTTTTCCTGTATCTCTATGATCTGTATCTTTTTGTCTGGGACAGGCTCCGGTCGCCTGGAATCGAAGGAGGGCTGGCACATCGCTAGTCCGTCCGCAGGTGGGTAATGTCGGCAGCAGCCAGGGCCTTTTCCTTTCCGGATATTACGAGAATGATCTCGCCGTAATCGGATATACCGACGGCTTTTCCCCGGAGTGTTTCGTCTTCATGCCGTATGATGACGTCCTGCCCGAGGGTCGTACATCTTTTCATGTATTCGTCGATGCATTTTTTGCTCCCTGGAACCGTTTCCAGGCTCCGGACCTCGCGTTCCATGATCCGGACAATGGAAGCGATGATCTCACCACGATGCACTGGCCGTCCCCAAATAGCCAAAAGGGACGTCGACGGGCCTGCAACATCCATCGAAATCGTTCTGGAGTCCATATTGGCGTTTATTCCGATCCCCGTAACGGCGTAATGAACCTTTCCCGGTTCACTCGCCATCTCGGTCAATATGCCGCAGACCTTTGCGCCGCGATACAGGATGTCGTTCGGCCATTTCAATT
>JBNGCT010000068.1:0-8840 GCA_049974965.1 Thermovirgaceae bacterium | reverse complement strand
GGGATGCCGCGGCATCCCCTCCCTGGATATCTTGCAGGAATACTTGCTTTTCGAGTTTCTCAGACCACCCTGTCGACAAGGACTTCCTTTTCAGCAGGTGCCGCCATCTTCCGGTGATCAAATCCAGGGACTTCCTCTGAATGCACCCAGTCCCCCGCCGTGTCCTTCGTCCAGCAACCCCGTGGGCTGCAGCAGGAATTAATGATTTCCTGACCGGCCATATACCAGTTCCCGTTTCCGTCTTTCATCCACATATCAGACCCTCCCGTCGTACTGCTCCTGGAGCTTCCCTGGAGTTGTTCTTCCACGCAGTGTTCATCGCCGGGAGAGACGTCTCAATCGTCCTGGGTCAGGCCGTTTCGGGCTCATGACTTGCATCATCGACATGATCTTCCCTTCCTGTGCAACCAGCTTGGATGTATTTATACCAACCCGTCCCGGATTTGTCAACTGTAGTTTATTTTTATACTGTTTTGTAAACGTATATTGGCGAATAGTTTATGCAACCGGTTGTATTATACAGCTTTTCGGGAAAACCTTCAAATAGCTCTGGGGCATTTGCCGGAATTCCCTGTAAAATGTACGCATGAGTCCAAAGACACTGAGGCCGCCCGAAGCGGAGGCCTCCCCGTGTACCTTTCGGAATTCATGGGGAAAGGGAAACTGAAGGAGGAGATAGGCATGTTCGGAAGAATGCTTCTGGCAGATCTTTCCAGTGGGACCACCCAGGAGAGGACCATTGAACCCGGTATCATTTCGCGGTATCTCGGAGGCAAAGGTCTCGGGGTTTACCTTCTCGACGAGCTCGGGAAAGAAGGTGCCGATCCCCTTTCCGGGGATAACCCGCTGCTTTTTGTTACGGGGCCCTTTACGGGCACCCCCTTCCCGACCTCGGGACGTTTTGCCATCGTCACAAAGTCTCCGCACACCGAAATATTCGTGGACAGCCACCTGGGAGGGCACTTCGGCCACACCCTGCGCAAGGCAGGCTATGACGTCATCGCCATCACAGGCGTCGCTTCGTCGCCGGTCTACCTCTGGATCGAGGACGGCAGGGTGGAACTACGCGACGCCGGGAAGTTGTGGGGAAAGACCGTCGACGAAACCGTTGACGCCGTCAGGAAAGAAACCGATTCGAAGGCCCACGTGGCGGTCATCGGACCTGCAGGGGAGAACCAGGTTACCATAGCCACCATTACCGTTGACAAGGACAGCGATCCCTGGCGGGCCGGAATCGCGGGCAGGGGTGGAAGCGGAGCCGTCATGGGGAGCAAGAACCTCAAGGCAGTGGCCGTCAAGGGTACGGGAGCGATTCCCATGAAAGACGAAAAGGCCCTCAAGGAACGTTCCCTGAAGCTGGTCAAGGCTATCACCGCAAACCCGCAGATTCACACGAGACGAGTGGTGGGGACCTCCGCACTGGTGGAGGCAATGAGCCGAACGGGCATCCTGCCGACGAACAATTTCAGGCAGGGATACTTTTCCCCCATCTACGGACTGACCTCCACGAACCTTAGATACCACACGAAACGGGATGTCGCCTGTTTCAACTGCCCCATCGTCTGCGGCAAGGTCCTCCAGGACGACGGCCACGATACGAAGGTCGAATACGAATCCATCGCCCTTTTGGGAAGCAACAACGGCATCGGGGCCATGATGGACGTCACGAAAGCTGTCAGGATCTGTAACGAACTGGGCATGGACTCCATCTCCGCCGGAGGCATCGTCGCCTTCGCCATGGAATGCCGCGAACGGGGCATCCTTCCCGATGCGCCCCGTTTCGGCGATTCCGGGGGACAACTGGCCCTCCTCAGGGACATGGCCGCCAAAAAGGACCTCGGACAGCTGCTTGCAGACGGGGTCCGCAGGGCAGCTGCAAGGATCGGCAAGGGCACGGAGGATTTCGCAATTGCCGTGAAAGGCCTTGAGCTTCCCGGATACGAACCACGAGCCGCCTGGGGAATGGCCCTGGCGTATGCCACCTCGGACAGGGGAGGCTGCCATCAGCGGGCCTGGACAGTGCTTGGCGAACTGGACGGAGTACTCCCCCGCTTCAAGACCGAGGGAATGGCGCTGAAAGTCAAGACGACCCAGGACGAACGGGCCGCCGCCTATTCTCTCGTCGTTTGCGACTTTACGCCCTACGATCCGGACTCCGTCTATCCGTCGCTGGCGGACGCCGCAGGAATCGAGATGGACCAGAACGCCTACCTGGCCGCAGGCGAAAGGATCTGGAACCACATCCGCCTTTTCAACATGCGGGAGGCCGGCATTTCGAGAAAGGACGACACCCTTCCACCGCGGATGTTCAACGAGCCCCTGCCGATGCCCCCACGCGGCGAGGAAACGGCCCGCTTGACGAAAGGAACCTTTGATACCATGCTTGACGAATACTACGAGCTCCGGAAATGGGACGAAAACGGGATTCCGACTCCCGGAATCCTGAAGGAACTCGGGCTGGACAATTAGACATGGAGGTGGCTTCGCAAATGTGGAAGATCGGTATCATCGGTTTTGGAAACGTATCCCAGGGACTTTTGCGGATTTTCGACAAAAAGGCCGGATCCCTGAAGGACCGGTTCGGCTTTGAGTGCACCCTGACCGCCGTTGCGGACCCTGTAAAGGGTTCGGTGCTGAACCCGTCCGGCCTGGACGTGAAAACCCTTCTCGCAGGATTCGACAAGACGGGCAGCCTCAAGGACCATCCCAACGCAACGGCGCTGGAAACACTGGAAATCATCCGGCAAAGCGACGCCGATATTATCGTGGAAACCACCATCACCAACCTCGAAACCGGGGAACCCGGCGTCTCTCACATACGCACGGCACTCGAGGCGGGAAAACACGTGGTTTCAACCAACAAGGGCCCTGTCTCCACGTCGCTTCCCGAGTTGCTCGAAACGGCAAGAGAGCACGACGTGGAATACCTCTTCGAAGGTGTCATCCTGAGCGGGACGCCTGCCATCAACCTGGCCAGGGAGGCACTGGCTGGCTGCGATGTCTCCAGGGTGCTGGGCATCGTCAACGGGACAACGAATTATATCCTGACACGGATGGAAGAAGGAATGGCCTACGAGGACGCCCTCGCCAGGGCCCAGGAACTTGGCTACGCCGAAGCGGACCCCACGGGCGACGTGGAAGGATGGGACGCAGCGGTAAAAGTCCAGGTGCTCGCCAATGTCATTCTGGGGAAGGCTCTCCGCATAGAGGACATCGACAGGACCGGGATCACGGGAATCACTCCGGCGGATATCGAGTCCGCGAAATCCCGCGGGCGGCGGATCAAGCTCATCGCCGAAGTCGCCTCGTCAGACTCGGGAATGACCGCACGGGTAGCCCCCATGGAGCTTCCGACGGCACATCCTTTGGCCGGCATCATGGACGCCGTGAACGCCTTGACCTTTACGACGGACCACCTCGGTGACGTCACGATTATCGGCCCCGGTGCAGGCCGCGTTGAAACAGGGCAGGCGCTTTTGACGGACATTCTATCGATCCACAGGAAGAGGGCCTGAGACAACGATTCTATAATTGTTGAAACAATTCCCCTTCCGGTGAAAAGAGGGAGGGGACGAGGGCAACGGCCTGGGGGCGGACACCACGGTCGCGGAGGCTGTTGACAAGGATTCTTGCCGCCAGAACGCCCATCTCGAAGGCGGGATATTCGAGCACCCAAGAACCCGCGTAGACAGCCTCCCTGCGGGAACCGCAGATGACGATTTCATCCTGCGGACGCTTCAGGGAGGCTGTCTCTTCCGGTTTTGCGCCGTCGCACACCAGCAATGTCCCTTCCTGCATCTTCTCTTCCTGCTGCAGGAATTTCCCGAGACCGGTGAAAAGCGGTTTTTCCCCGGCGACATACCGGATCTTTCGCGCACCGGCAAAAGCCTTGAGGATGCCTGCGGCGGCCTCGAGGTCGACGGAAACGCGGGCCCCTGAGGGGTTCGGCGGCCCGACGGAAACGATGGACAGGCCTGCCGTATCCTCCGGGCTGTCATCGACAAAGACAAGGCCGTCGGCACGTCTGGAAACAAGCCTGTTCACGGCGTGACTCCTCCTGCCTCCGTCTCCGCCTGTTTCCTTGACGATGCAATCCAGTCCCAGGCGGCCGAGTACGCGGTCCATCCCTGAAAGAAATGCGCCTGCCCAGGAGGCGGACAGATCCCTGAAGACCACTCCGATGAGATCGTTCGTTCGACTCGAGAGCCCCCTGGCAACAGCGTCCGGTCGGTAATGCAGCCGCTTTGCCGCTGCCCAGACCTTTTCGCAGGTCGCCTGGCTGATCCTGGCGTCCCCCCTGAGAACACGGCTTACCGTTGCCTTGTTGACCCCTGCAGCGGCGGCCACATCGGCCATGGTTACCTTCATGGACACACCTCCCCAAAAAATGATACCGGTTGCACAAATTTTGGCAACCGGCACCAGGGGGCGAGACCACAAGGCCAAAAACGGCTCTCAGGCCGGGGGGCTCATACGTCTAACCCGCTCCCGCCTGTGAATTCCCGGAGTATCGAATCGTTGGGCACCGTATCGGAAGGGATGAACGGGATGAACCGCAAAATGCCCAGAAGTCTCTGGGCGTCGCCGTACACCGGGGACGTCTCCCCGATGGTTCTCAAAAGGGGCTCGGCATAGCCCTTCAGGACTGAAAGCTCGTAAACGAGAGCGGAATTGAACATCTCGTCGGCCCCCTCCTGGTAGGGAAAGATATATTGTTGGGCTCCGCGGATGACCGAAGGCCATTGTTTCAACGTCGTTTCCGCGTCCTTCCCCCTGAGCCTGTAGTCTCTCACAAGTCTCCGCAGCAGCCGGTTATCGGTGGTGCTCGTCCGGTTGTGCGTATCCAGGCTGATTCCCGTCAGCGGCGAAACGTAAATCTTGAACAGCGATTTTCGGGCTATATTTTGAAAGAGGCGGTCATTCAACCCGTGGATACCTTCAACGATGATGACCCCTTTGGGGCCGAGGGCCTTTTCGGGGCCTTCTTCCCGTCTGCCTGTGACAAAATTGAACTTCGGCAGCCGGACCGTCGCCCCTTCAAGCAAACCTTCCAGGTGCTCATTGACGAGGTCCATGTCGAGCGCTTCGATGGATTCAAAATCGTAATTGCCCTCTTCATCCCGCGGAGTCTTGTCTCGGTCGAGGAAATAATCGTCGAGAGAAATGGTTAGAGGGTGCATTCCGCACACAGTCAGGTGGACGGCCAGGCGCTTGGCGCTCGTTGTTTTCCCCGATCCCGAGGGGCCGGCAATGCAGACAAGCCGGACCTCGTCGCTTTTCGAAACCTTTTCAGCCAGGTAATTGAACCTCTGGCTGTGCAAAGCCTCCGAAACAAGAATCAAATCCTTTGCACGTCCCGCAGTGACATGACGGTGCAGACTTTCCATGGTCCCGACGTCGAGGATGTCAAGCCATTGGGAATATTCCCGGAAGACTTCAGCAAGTTTTTTCGGCGGCCGAAAAGGCGGCAGCTCCCGTGGCGATGAAACGGTGGGAAATCGCAAGACAAAACCGTCACCGAAAGGGACGATTCCGTAGGAATCGACATAGCCTGCGGAGGGTGCGAGAGGCACGTAGAAATACCCGTACTGCCCTTCGCACCTGTAGGCCATGACAGGGTCCACTCCTGTCCAGTGAAGCAGGTTCGCCTTGGATGCATTCCCCTGGACCTCAAAAATCTTCCTCGCCTTGTCCAGGGGAAGAATGACTGTTTCGATGGGGACATCCCTGGTTACCAGTCCTTCGAGGGAACGCCGAAGCCGGTCGATTTTCTCTTCATCGGCGGCACCGTCTGCGAACTCGCAATAATACCCGTCGCTGATTGAATGCCTGATGAACACATCCGTGCCCAAAGCCTGTCTTGCCGCAATGACAAGCAAAAAACTCAGCGTGCTCCTGTAGACCGCCATCCCTTCAAAGCTTGAGGTATCTACAAAATCGACCACGGCCTCCTCTTCCACGACCCAGCTCAGGGGCCTGAGGTAGTGATTGACGTGCCAGGCCACGATCTTGCGGTTTTGCGAAGATCCCATCTGCTTGAGGATATCCCTGCCGGTCACAGGCTTTTCAAAGGTCAGGTACGATCTGTCATTGATCCTGACGGGAAATTCCATAGATTCAGACCTCTTTCGGCCTCAACGGCCTTTCTCCTGTCACGATCAGGAAATCGGCTCTTTTGTGTGCTCAGGTGCAGCTCCGGTCGTTGAGGGTTCCCCCGTTTGCTCAGGTGGGGTTTCGGCCTTCGGTTTAGGTTTCCCCGGCTTGTCACCTTCAACGACGGTGAGTTCCATGTTGCCCGCCCATTCCTGGAAAGAGGAATCGTAATTCCTGGCGTTTTCGAACCCGGCCATCCGGAGGACCATGACGAGATAGGCTGAACGGACTCCGGCGGTATCATAGACGATGATTTCGTCTTCCGGACAAATCCCGAAACGACCGAAAAAGTCCCTGATTGCTTCCGGTTCCTTGACGGTCTGGTCTTCCCGGAAGACCGAATCGAAGGGGATATTGACGGCACCGGGGATGTGGCCGCCCCGCTTTTCCTGGAAAACGCGCGCTCCCTGGTACTCGAAAGGCGTCCGTGCGTCAATGACGACGACTTCTTCCAGTTTTTCCCTGAGCCAGGGGGTGGTCACGTTATATCCTCCCTGGAATGAGGGGATGCTGAAAGCGACGGCTTTCGGTTTTTTCGGTGTCGTGGAAACTTCGCCCCCCGCCGCACGCCAGGCGGAAAAACCGCCTTCAAGCATGCGTGCGTCGGCAATACCTGAAAGCCTCAGGATCCAGACAATCCAGCCGTCTTGTCCCCAACCGCCGGGATCGCAATAGACAACCACCGGTTTTTTCCCGTTCACTCCCAGGGCGCCGATCCGTTTTGCCAGCGTCTCCCGGGAATGGAGGTCGCCCCAGCCCGGGGTGCCCGGCATGCCCTTCATGTTGGCGAAATAGGTCCACTCGGCGTTGACGGCACCTGGAATGTGTCCCTTGTCGTACAGCGATTGTGGTCTGGCGTCGATGAGGATCACCTTTTCACTGTTGCCCTTCAGCCACTCGGGGCTGACGTAAAGCGCATCTTTCCCGGCCTCGTCGGCGTAAAGGGGCAAGATGCCCACCAGCAGGACGGCAACACAAACAAGGCTGATCAGGAATGTCTTTCTGAGCAAGTTCATCATCCTCTCCCTGATATTGAGAAGCCCCTCCGGGGCACGACAATTGTACCCGGAGGGGCCTGCAAAAACCATGGGTATTTTTACCGGTTCCCGAATCCCCTTGCGGACCGGGGGATCACATTTTTTTCTGGGGATCCCAGCGCCTGGCCATGCCCTGGGTGATCCGGTCGATGACAATCGCCATGATGACGATGCCGAGTCCGGCTTCGAATCCACGGCCGACATCGATCCTGTTGATCGCAAGCAGCACTTCCTGGCCGAGCCCCCGGGCGCCGATCATGGAAGCGATGACCACCATGGCCAGGGCCATCATTGTTGTCTGGTTCACACCGGCAAGTATCGACGGCATCGCCAGGGGGATGCGCACTTCCGTCAGAAGTTGCCACCTCGTGGCACCGTAGGCCCGGGCGGCCTCCTGGGCCGGCTTCGGAACCAGCAGGATCCCCAGGCTGGTAAGTCGCATGACAGGCGGTGCCGCATAGATCAGCGTGGCGATAATCGCCGGGACCTTCCCGAGGCCGAAAAGCATCATCGCCGGAATCAGGTAGACGAAACTCGGCATGGTCTGCATCGCGTCGAGAACCGGCCGGAAAATCATGTCGAAGACCTTCACCTCCGCCATGAGAATCCCCAGCGGGATCCCGATAACCAATGCGAGGACCACGGAGGTAATGACAATTGCCAAGGTTTCGACAGCCAGGCCCCAAAGTCCGAAAACACCGATGATGACAGGCATCAGGGACAGGACCACCACGGGCACGACCTTTTTCATCGCCACCCATGAAAGGGCGGCGATAATCAACACGTACCCCCACCATGGGACCATCTGGAGCGTGCCCTGGATGGACAAAAGCAACTTCAGCAATCCATCGGAAAAGGTATCGAATGCGGCGCCGTATTCCTGGAGCAGCCACCGGACGGCAGCATTGATCTGGGGCGCTATGTGGTATTCCCAAGCTGACGGAAACATGTCAGTCCACCACCTTGTCCGACCCGGCCCGCGCTTTTGCGAGCTCAGCCATCTGTTCATCGGCCTTTTTGATTTCGTCCCGCTTGTCCTGCACGAAGCGGGCCACATAATCGTCGGCGGGGTTCGCGAAAATCTCGGCGGGTTTCCCGACCTGGACGATGTTCCCGCTGCGCATGACCGCCATGCGGTCACCAAGGCGCATGGCCTCGTCGAGATCATGGGTGACGAAGAAAATCGTCTTGTGCATTTCGTCCTGGAGACGCATGAGTTCGTCCTGCATCTCACGCCGGATCAACGGGTCCAGTCCGCTGAAAGGTTCATCCATCAGAAGCACCGGGGATTCCACCACCAGGGCCCTGGCGATGCCGACGCGCTGCCGCATTCCGCCGCTCAGGGCCGCCGGGAAATGGTTCGACCACTTTCCCAGCCCCACCGTATCCAGCGCCTCGCGGGCCCGCTCGAGGCGCTCCTTTTTGGGGACACCCTGGAGCTTCAGGCCGAAGGCCACGTTTTCGGCGACACTTTTGTGGGGCAACAGGCCGTAATGCTGGAAGACCATGGCGATCTGGTGCCGCCGGAACTCCGTCAGTTCCTTCTTGTTCATGGCCGTTACATCGTACCCGTTGATTCGGACCGTCCCGTAACTTGGCTCGACGAGCCGGAGCAGACAACGGATCAGGGTCGATTTCCCGCTCCCGGAG
>JBNGCT010000067.1:0-9055 GCA_049974965.1 Thermovirgaceae bacterium | reverse complement strand
AAAGGCACCATACGGCTTTCCTTCGCCAAGACGCCCCCGCCCGTCGCCGAAGAAGGATGCCGCAGACTCGGCCGGGCCCTCCGCTCGTACCGCAAAAAGGTTGAGCCGTCGCAATAAATTACCCGTTCAGTCAAGCCGGAAGAACACCCGACCCTGACAGGCACGCCCTCAAAACCCCAGAGGGCCGTATCTCAAGACACGACAAGCATGCCCGGAAAACGGCGAGATACCGTTTTCTAATCATTTTTCTAGATTGATCACGAATTTACAGCAGTTCCGGGACTTGACTCTTGACTTCCATTATCATCTTGAAGAACCCCTTATCATTAGTATTATGTCATGGGACAGGAGGTTGCAAGTCATGGCTCCCCAGAATATCTACAAATGGCAGTTCGTTCCGCGTTTCAGGCGCAACGCCTTCGGCTGGCGCAGCGACCTTCCCGTGAGGAGGATCACGGAGGCCCTCAGTGAAATCAAAAAGACCGCAAAGAAAGACCCCGTTTTAGGTGCCGAAGGTGCGGTGATCTTTCTCGTAAAAGTCTCGGGGGCCCTCATGTACGTGGACAGTTCCTCCGGCACCCTCGGAGCCGCCGTGAACAACGCCATCGAAACCCTGGCCCCCCTCATCGCTGCCGCTCCGGCGGAAGACGACGTCCGCGACAAGTGGCTTGAACGACTCTGGGACGCCGTCATGGCCGACGAAATGCCCTATATAGAACTTTTGCCCGGGTACTGGGGAGAGCTATGCGTTACCCCCGAGCGGGCTTCCCGCTGGGCCGACCGGTTCCTGGAGGAAATGAGACAGTTTTACTGGCCAGAAGGTATGGAATCGCACTACTACCGGGGAACGCCTGCCTGCCTCAGTTGCCTTTACGCTGCCGGCAGGCACGAAGAGATCCTCACCTTTCTTCGTCTGGAGAAACACTCTTTCTGGAACAAGCGCATTTGGGGGGTGAAAGCTTTTCAGGCGCTGGGGGAGAGGGCGGAAGCCCTCAGGTACGCCGAGGCCTCCCGAGGGCTCAACGAACCCGACTGTCTGATCAGTGAGACCTGCGAGGAAATCCTCCTCGAAAGCGGCATGGCCGAAGAAGCCTACTATCGCTACGCCTATGAGGCGAACCGGAAAAACACCTACCTTGCCACGTTCCGGGCAATCCGGCAAAAATATCCAATGCAAAAGCCTGAACGGATCCTCCAGGACCTGGTGTCAAAAACACCAGGAGACGAAGGCAAGTGGTTCGCCGCCGCAAAATCCGAAGGGCTTTACGTGGAGGCCCTCAATCTGGCGGAACGTTCGCCCTGCGACCCCAGAACCCTCATAAGGGCTGCCCGGGACATGGCAGAGTCGAACCCGGATTTTGCCATCGGCGCAGGCCGGGCGGCATTGAAATGGATGCTTCTGGGGTATGGTTACGAAATTTCCAGGTTCGACGTTTACAATGCCTGCCGGTGGACGCTGCAGGCCGCCAAAAAGATCGGCAGAACCAAAGAAACTGTTGCAGACATTTACGAAATGTCTCACGTCAAGATCTCTGACCGCGAGGAGTCCATGGTGGCCACGGCCATTTTGGATGGGCTTGAACGCTATAAGTCCTGAAGAGCGTGCTGTCCGGGATGTTCAATAAACTGCCTGCTTCCTCCTCGAAGAACGTCTTTAAAAGTTCCATCCCCACTCCCGGTACCTGTCCCTTGACCAGCGCAGGTATTTCATCAACTCCCAGTTGACGGAGTCGACATCGAAACGTTCACTGTCGTAATCGCCTCCGGACCATGTGACGTAGGTTTCATGATCTTCATGACCGGGGTCCTTCAGGGCCTTGCAAAATTCGTAGTAACCGTACACACCTCCGACATCTTCAGGAGGACATGCCCTTTCGCCTGCAAGGCAGGCCACTTCGATCCTCAGTTTCGAGTTGAAATACCAGTTGTTTTCAAGAACCAGCTCATGCTCCCAGCCGTCTCCAAAGTCATACCGGTACCGAATTGTGCGCCCCCTCCGCCTGACCAGTTTCCCGAAAATATATCGGCCGCACTCCAGTCCGTCTTCTTTCGATTCCGTGTATTCTGAATATCGCTTCTTCCCAATAATGAACTCATGGAGATGGCTGTCCGTCCAACCCATCACAATCTGGATCACATCGTGCAGCCGGTCCAGTGTGATGTCGGCAGGCACAACAAAACGGCGCCAGATCTGAGGTTCGATTTCGAGCAGCTGTATTCTCAACTGGTAAAACCTTTCGATCATTTCGCTCATTATTATTTCACCTCGTAATCTGACCAGAAACTTTTTTTGCGACCATGAGTCTCGAGAATACTGTTTTTAAAGGCTTCGTGGTCTGCCAAATTTTTCCAGTCAGTTATTTTTGCCGCCAGGCTGTCAAGCTTTTTCAAATACCGGACGCCATGGGAATACGCCTTTGTATAACTGCGCTCCAGGATCGAGACCAGTAAACTGCGATACAGCAGGCTGGCCGCAAGATTCCGGCTTTCCGACTCCATGGCCTTTGCCAGGGGAAGCAGCCTGGCATAGTAATCGCCATTGATCCTGTCCGCTCGTGCAATAAGGTATTCCTCTGCCTTGTCACTCTTTCCGATGGAAACCAGAAACTCGACATCCGGCTCCCGGAAGGCGTCGCTCTCCAGTATCATCTCAACTTCCACTGCGATGACTTTCTCTCGTTTTTCCCTGCCTGTCACATCAAGAAACTCCTGAAGTGCATCGACGGAACGACAGGACCGGAATCGCCGATACAGCAGTTCTGCCAGTTTTTCGTTGTCCCCCTGCTTTTTGTAGATCTCCTCGAGCAGTTTATCCCGCTCCCAGGCTTTGAAGGTATCGCCGTCAGGGATTTTCCCAAGCCATGTATGGGCCGTTTCGACATCCCCGCTCTCCAGGTACACCTCGGCGATATCCACAAGCGCCGCTGTCGACAGCTTTTCCCTTGACGCAACACGGGTTTGCTCGAAGAGCCTGGCGTCTTTTATCTGCCGTGCCAGTGATTCAATCAATAATTGATGGTGACGCTTGTTGTATTCGTCTTTTTCCTTAACGGCCCGATCCTGCAGTGTCGCCATCATCGAACGTATAACCGGCTCGGGCAGGTATTCCCCGGCGCAGCGGACCAGGCTGTCCCGTATGCCGTAATCATCCTTCCTGTTGATCTTCAGGACAATCTCCGCGATTTTTTCCTTGTCATCGCAACGGGCGGCGTAATCGACAAAAAGCTTTTTGGCATCAAAACGGTACACATCACTGACACAACCGGAGGAATCGTCGCAACGCCCCAAAGTGTTCTCATCCGTTTCATAAAAGGCGGCGACAAGTTCCACTCCTGTGAGTGGTTCGGTTACGCCTGCTTTCAGATACTGCAGCATCGCTTCCAGTTCTCTTGCAAAATCAAATGAACCTCTCCGTTCAATAAAGCGCCTGGAACGTTTCAGCCCGGCGAGCTTCCGTTTGAAACGCTTGACGTTTTCCTCAGGTGATGCAATCAGCGTTTCGATCAAATCGTCAGCAGCGCCAAACCGTTCAGCCAAATCCAGCAATGCATCGGCCAAAGCTTCCGGCCCCAGATCGATCAGCTTTGTTCTGCGGGAATCCGCCATAAGACGACCCTCCGTCCCTTTTGCAGCCTGTTCTTCGCAAGCCTTATTCCCAGCCGCAATCACATTACATCCTCAGTGGCACAGCTTTTTAAACTGCAGCCTGAAACAGCTGTTTTCGTTATGATTTTTCTCCTTACGCACCATTTCCTGACCTTTTTCCCGGTTTGGTAACTATTTTACCGGTGAAGACCATGATTTTCTTTGCTTTTTGGCACAATTCCCCTGCATCCAGCTGTGCCTTCAAAACAAAGTGAGACTTTCAACCAGGGAAAAAACGCTCACCCGCTACACTGATGTTCCCACTCTTTTGCATCCGCTTCAATCTCAAAGGGCGTGAATTCGCTGGTACAATGAATCAGGCCCTTAACAAAACCGAACGCTGGCCCTGGGTCTTCCCCAAGGAAAGAGGGATCCCTCGTGGCCAGATGGAAAACGTGCAGCAGCCGTTGTAGCATTCGCAATAACCCGAAAGCTGGAATTCAAATATCCTTCAAGGGACGGGGAACCCTTGGACAAGGAAAGGTCGTGGAACCATGAGACGAAGCGAAAAGGCGATCAAGGGCAAGGCAAACGGCGGACCGAGGGCACTTTTGAAATCCATGGGCTTCTCCGATGAAGACCTCCAAAAACCCGTCATCGGGATCGCCAACTCCTGGAACAACATCGTTCCCGGGCATTTCAACCTCAACACCGTGAGCGAACACGTCAAAAAGGGTATCCACAGCGCCGGGGGGACGGTACTGGAATTCGGCGTCATCGCGGAATGTGACGGCGTGGCCGAGGGGCACGTGGGAATGCACTACGTCCTCCCCTCCCGTGAGGTCATCTGCAATTCCGTGGAACTGATGGTCCAGGCCCACCAGATGGATGCCATCGTGCTTCTGGCGTCCTGCGACAAGATCGTTCCCGGCATGCTCATGGCGGCAGCCCGGCTCGACATACCGGCCATTATGGTCACAGGAGGCCCCATGGCGGGGGGTGTCGTTTTCGACGGCAGAAAATCCGACACGACGTCACTCACTGAAGCCCGCGGGATGCTCGCGGCGGGAAAAATCACCGAAGAGAAATTCATGTCCCTCGAGAACCTGGCGTGCCCCTCCTGCGGCTCCTGTTCATTTCTGGGAACAGCCAACACCATGTGCTGCCTCACCGAAGCCATGGGAATGACCCTTCCCGACGGGGGCCTCATTCCCGCGACCTGCGCCGAGCGCCTCCGGTTCGCCGAACGGTCGGGTGAAGCCATCATGAACCTCGTCAACAACGACATCACCGCCCGACGGATCATCACCAGGGGAGCCATGGAAAACGCCGTCAAGGTGTGCCAGGCCATCAGCGGATCCACAAACGCCGTTCTGCACCTGGCGGCCATCGCCCACGAAGCCGAACTGGACATGAACGTCCTTGACGCCTTCGACGCTCTGGCCAAAAAGACGCCCCAGATCGCACGGGTCAACCCGGCGGCGAAATGGGACATGGAAGATTTCTGGATGGCCGGCGGGATCCCCAGGGTGATGGAAAGGTTGTCACCCCTGCTCGACGTCAAGGCCCTGACGGTCAGCGGCAAAAGGGTGAAAGAAAACCTCTCCTCCCACCGGTATGCCTTCCCCGCCAACGATGAGATCATCAAAACCCTGGAGGAACCTTTCGAACCTTCCGGCGGGATCGCCGTCCTGAGGGGAAACCTGGCCCCCGACACGGCGATCAGCAAGCCCGGCGCCATCAACCCGAAAATGAAGCGCTTCACCGGCGAGGCCCGCGTGTTTGACTCCGAGGAAGCCGCTCTCGAAGCCATTCTCGACGGCAAAATCAGCGACGGACACGTCGTCCTCATCCGCTACGAGGGCCCCAAGGGCGGCCCCGGAATGCGGGAAATGTACAAGGCCATGAAATACCTGTATGGGCTGGGGCTCGCAGAATCCACCGCGCTGGTAACAGACGGCAGGTTCTCGGGGACCAACAACGGCTGCTTCGTCGGCCATATCTCCCCAGAGGCCTCCGAAGGCGGGCCCCTCGCCATTGTCGCGGACGGCGACCGCATCACCATCGACGTCACCAAAGGCGAGCTGACCCTGCATGTCCCGGACGGGGAAATCACCGAAAGGCTTGCCCGCTGGCAGCGGCCCGAACCCAGATTCACGAAGGGTTACCTGGCCCTTTACTCCAGGCTCGCGAGCTCCGCAGCCGAAGGGGCGATCATCAGGATGGACTAAAACCGTCTTTTCATCAGTTTACAGATTCTGCTTTCCGGTCATCTTTTCGATATCGACCCTGATGACCACAAGCCTTGCAAGGGCCTGGGCGGGAAACTCGAACGCCTCTCCCGTGTAGTGTTTCATGAGGACGTTCATCCCGAAAGCCTTCTCTTGCGGCTCCTCCTGGATTGTCGCCTTCCCCCAGGCCATGACGCTTCTGTATTTCGTGGTATACGAGCAGGCCTCGGGGGCGCTCTCGATCTTCGCATCCGCCTCGAACACGAGGCACACTTCGGGATTCTTCCGGATAATGTCCAGCTTCCTGCCCTCGACGGCGGAATGCAGGTACACCTTTCCTTCACAATACCCGAAATTCAAGGGAACCACGTAGGATGTTCCCCCGTCGCACAGCCCCATCCGGCAGACCTCGGTTTCCTGTATGATCGCCTCCATCGCCGCCCGGTCGGTTATCTCCCTTTCCTTTCTTCTCATTCCCCACTCCCCTTTCCTTCCTCATGTTAAAGCGAACCCCGCCGTCGTTCGTTTATCAAGATCCCCATGATTTGAACTTTCGATTATGAAAGCGAAATTTCAAAGTCCATCATCCCCTAAAGGCAGCTTTAAATGGTGCAGTTCCGCCGATTTTGAAATTCGGTCTCTTTCTTTTGCTTGAAGTTTTTGAAAAAGTGATGACATTTTTTCGGGATTCACCAATCGGTCAAGAACCATCCTTACACCTTCAAGGTCTTTTTCTCGTTTTGGTTGGTTCCTGTCACTCTGAATGGCAAGCTTCTGCAGAACATATGCTTCCGGTGCAGGCACTTTTACATTCAACCCTTCGTAATAAACACTTATCGGGTTTTCTTTCAGCAAATTTAGATGCCTGAGTGCCTCCGTTTTGATCCCCAAACCAGGAACTTCAACGACATCCTTTACTCCACTTCCTAAACTTCGAACAACAAACTGAACCTCCAGCAGGTCTTCCCGGTAAAATTTCGAGACCCCGGTAACAGGGTCTTCCGCAATACCGTACCCTCTTTTTTGCATTGTTTCGACGAAGTTCTTTTTGCCTCTTAGTCTAGCCCTGTTAGGGATGAGAACATCGACGTCGCGTGTCCTGAGATTTGCGGTAAACCCTTTCCAGGGAAACGCGCACTCGTACAAATATTCTGCCCAGCTTCCGATTATCACTACATAACGCAGCACTCCTTCCTCATTCAGAGCTTCGAGTGCATCCTTAAAGGCATTTTTCTGTTCTTCCAACAACAGGGTCATTTCCCAATCACCCGAAGGGCTATTTGACGGTCTTCTTTCAGCCTCTTGAGACTGCTCTCGAGCTGCTTGCGTTTCTCGAGTTTTTTCCAGACTTCATCGAATTGCTCTTTCTTGACATATTCCGTCTTGACTTTGCTGCCCACCCTGTAGCACAAATACGGGTATTCTTTTCCCCGAATTTTCTTCATCTGGATTGAGCCCTTTGGTAGGGCTTTCAGCTCTTTCTTGTAAAGCGATTCCATTTGTTTTGACCGTTCAACTTCTTCGGCCAAAACAGACTTGATGATGCTCTCTTCTTTCTGCTGTTTCTTCGGGATCATTGTTCATCCCTCCTGTTAACCAACATAAAGAATTTATAGCACATTTTGTTGGTTATCTAAGAGATCCCTCCAACTCTTTTGTAACCAACATAATACCATATTACACCTATTTGTTGGTTACATTATTTACCACGCAACCCACAAGCAAACGTATCTAAATGCGCCTTCTGCCGCAGCTTTATGCCATCCTCACGAGGTCTTGAGCCTTCTGGTTGCTCACCTTTATTTTCAAATCCTGAACTCCATTCAGGCGAAACCCTGCCTGTTCCGGAAGCAGAACATCCTCCAACGTTTTTTTCAATTCCCGTCGCTTTGGCCCCACCTGTACCCCAAATCCACGATAGACGGGAGCAACTCGTCCAAACCGGTTTCTCCCCTTTTGGCCAGGTCGGCTGCCTTTTGCCGGGCTCTGGTGAATACTTCCGTGCCCGCAGGCCTGTGGGTATGGAAGACCAGCATATCCAGCTCCGACACAACGGCCGCGAGGATCTGCAACAGTGCCATGAGTTCCCGGTTTCCGCCGAAGGCCCCGCATCCCCAGAAACCGGTGTGGACCACCACGGCGGCATCGACCCCGGCAAGGCGTTTTGTTTCGAGTCCCGCGGCCGTAAACCCCGTGAAGGCCGTTTTAAGGACGTATTCCACGTCCTCCCTACTATAGGGACCATACCCGCCGCTGGGGGCTGCCATGGCGATGAATTTTGTCACCGTCGGCGGCTCGATCGGGACCGTTGCCTTCCTGACTGTTTCCTCGTCGGCACGCCCGAAATTGTTCCCGTAAAGACCGTAAGGCCGACGCTCATCAGGGTTCGCGTCCGTTTTGACCATGCATCGGCGCTCGGCGTCAGCGATCACAACCGGTGTGGGAGACCCGTCCTCCACCGTCAGGGCGGGCAGGCCGCGTGACAGGATGGCCTCCCGCAGGGAGCCGAGGATCGGGTGTTCGGCAACCTGCATCTCGTCCTGGGCAAAAAGGGAAGAGCCGTAGGCGGTAAAAAGGTGTGGGTCGGCGAAGTTGACGTGCCACTCCAGGGATTTGCCTTCCCGCCACACAGGTTTGTAATCGTACAGGTTTTCCCGCAAGACAATCCGTTCCAGCGCTCCCGTCACATCCACCCTCTCCGACAGAAGCAAGGCCGGCCATCGTGAATAATGGATCCGGCCCTTGTGAACACAGCCTTCCGGGCAACAGATGGAATGAACCACCCGCTTGTTCCGGTCCCTCAGAACAGGCGGAAAATCCGCCGCTAATGCTGACGATTCAAATTCAAGCCGTTCCAGCGGTTCAGGGCCAACCATGATCAAAACACCTCCGGGGTTTAAAGACGTAAAAGGTAAAAACCCGGTATCAATCAGCAGGTTCATTTCCCCCTGACGATTGAACGGAAGCAGATTTTCGGATCAAAAGCACCACGCCTGCACTGTCTTTTGTATCCAGATAGTTGAAGCCGCTTTGGTCCGGACGGCGTCCACGACTCGTTGTCTTCACACCCTTCTTTTTTAGGACCTTCTCGCCCTCGTTCACATCATCCACGACGAACCCGATGTGATAGACGCCTTCGCCATGTTCCTCAAGAAACCTCTTCTGCGGCGTGTCATGATCAGGCGAAGGCTCGACAAGCTGGATCTCCACATCCCCTACGTTCGCCTGAACAAACCTTA
>JBNGCT010000066.1:0-9151 GCA_049974965.1 Thermovirgaceae bacterium | reverse complement strand
CAGGCTGGTGGAAAAGGTCAAGGAATACGTCGACAAATACGGCGTCGGCCCAGGCGCTGTCAGAACCATCGCGGGAACCATGACGCCCCACATCGAGCTCGAAAGGGAGCTCGCCGAGTTCAAGGGGGCCGAGGCGGCCATCGTGGTCCAGTCGGGGTTCTGCGCGAACCTCGCCGTCATCCCTACCCTGGTGCCGGCCGCCGAGGACATCATCTACAGCGATTCACTCAACCACGCGTCCATCATCGACGCCTGCCGCCTTTCCAAGGCCAGGGTCGTCCGGTACGAACACTCCAACCTCGATGATCTCAAGGCCAGGCTCGAGGAAAACAAGGGAAAGGGCAACAAGCAGCTTCTGGTCACCGACGGAGTCTTTTCCATGGACGGCGACATCGCGAAACTCCCCGAAATCGTCGACCTTTGTGAAGAATACGGTGTCATTGTCGTCGTCGACGACGCCCACGGGGAAGGTGTCCTCGGCCGCGGCGGTCGAGGAATAGTGGACCACTTCAACCTGCACGGCAGGGTCGATGTCGAAGTGGGAACCCTCTCGAAGGCCTTCGGTGTCATGGGGGGAGTCATCGCCGGAAGCCAGGTCCTCGTGGACTACATCCGCCAGAAGGCGCGCCCCAACCTTTTCAGCAGCGCCCTGACTATCCCCGATGTGGCGGCCAACCTGGCCTCGGTTGAGCTTTTGACGGAGAGCGAAGACCGCTTCAACAAGCTGTGGAGCAACGGCAAGTTCCTCAAGAAGGAGCTCAAGGCGGCGGGATTCGATACCGGCAACAGCGAAACCCCCATCACGCCCGTTATCATCGGCGAGGCCCAGTCCGCCAAGGATTTCAGCGCACGGCTCTTTGAAAAGGGGGTCTTTGCCACGGCCATCGCCTTCCCGACGGTCCCCAGGGGCACTGCGAGGATCCGCTGCATGGTGTCCGCGGCCCATTCCGAGGATGACCTCAGCCGTGCCGTGGAGACCTTCAAGGAAGTCGGCAGGGAAATGGGGATCATTTCATGAAAAGGATCCTGGTAACCGGTTCCAACGGCCAGATAGGGTACGAGCTCGTTCCCTACCTGCGGAAGATTTACGGCGCGGAAAACGTTCTGGCCACGGCCCGAAGCAAAAAGCCCGGCCCCGTTTCGGAGGGCGGCCCTTTCGAGCTGCTCGAGGTCCGGGACGGGAAGACCTTCTCCAGGCTCATGTCCACTTTCAAGGTTGACGCCGTGGTTCATCTTGCCGGGATTCTCTCTGCAAGGGGTGAGGCCAATCCACAGGAATCCTGGGACATCAACGCCGGGGGCTGCTTCACGGCCCTTGAATGTGCCAGGGAAAACAGCGCGGCCTTCTTCTTCCCCAGCTCCATCGCGGCCTTCGGCCCCTCGACCCCGGCGGACGACACCCCCCAGGTGACCATACAGCGGCCGACCACCATCTACGGTGTGGCAAAGGTGACGGGGGAGCTTCTCTGCGACTACTACCACAAGAAATTCGGTCTCGACACCCGTGGCCTGCGCTTTCCGGGGCTCATTTCCTACAAGGCTCTCCCGGGCGGAGGGACCACGGACTACGCCGTCCACATCTACTACGAGGCCCTTTCGCAGGGCAGGTACACCAGCTATATCGCCCGGGGCACCCGCATGGACATGATGTACATGCCCGACGCCCTTGCGGCGGTGGTGCAGCTCATGGAAGCCGACCCTTTCAGGCTGGTCAACCGCAACGCCTACAACATTTCGGCCATGAGCTTCGCCCCCGAGGATATCGCCGAGTCCATCAGGAAGGTCATCCCTTCCTTCGAGATCGACTACGACGTCGACCCCGACAGGCAGGCCATCGCCGACTCCTGGCCCAACTCTTTGGACTGCTCGGCGGCGGAAGAGGAGTGGGATTTCTCACCGGCATACGACCTCGATCGCATGACCCGCGACATGCTGGAAAAACTCAAGGACAAGGTTCAAGAATAGCGGGCCTTCTTCCATCAGGAACGAACATGTCATATTCTGCGGAACAAACCGGGGGAGGGGGGCAACCCCCTCCCCCGGTTTTGTGTTTTTGCCCTTAACATGATCGGAATGGGCTAGAATGAAATGCAAATACCGTTTCAAAAAACAAAGGCATCGAGGAGGGTACTATTCATGCAGGAGAAGTTTGAAAAGGTGACACTCGTGTGCAAGGCAAACGTGTACTACGACGGAAAAGTGACGAGCAGGACCTTCTACCTTCCCGGCGGGGAACGCAAGACCCTGGGCGTTTTCCTACCGGGCGACTACGAGTTCAGCACCGGCGACGCGGAAGTCATGGAAGTCCTGCAGGGGAGGGCAAGTGTCCTTTTGCCCGGCGAAAGCGACTGGAAGACTGTCAGCGCAGGCGAAAGCTTCAGCATTCCCGCCAACAGCTCCTTCAAGTTGAAGAATGACGAGGTTTTCGACTACCTCTGTTCCTACATCAAGGAATAACGGGGTTGCCCTGAAGGCGGCGTCCCTGTCAGGGCGTCGCCTTGGCCTTTTTGCGGGAGGGAACCATGAACCAAAAACAGAATGCAGCCTTGCAGAAGATTCGTGATGACGCCAGGAAGGCGGCACTGGATGCCATCAAGGCGGTCCTGCCCGAAAACGCCGTGCAGAAGGCCCTTGAAGGAGAGGAGTTTCGCCGTCGGGTTGAATCAGGAGGCAGGCTCTTCGTCGTGGCAATAGGGAAGGCCTCCTGGCGCATGGCCTGGGCCGCCGCCGACAGCCTGGCCGGACGCCTTGACGGAGGCGTGGTGGTGACCAAGTACGGTCATTCCATGGGTTCCATACCCGGACTTGAAATCCACGAGGCGGGCCATCCCGTCCCCGACAAAAACACCCTTGCCGGGACCGAAAAAGCCCTCGAAAAGGTGACGCACCTGGGTCAAAACGACACCGTCATCTTTCTTGTCTCCGGCGGCGGGTCGGCCCTCTTCGAAAAACCCCGCGAAGGCCTTTCCCTTGAAGATATCGCCGACGTTACGGGCCAGCTGCTGGCCTCCGGCGCCGACATCGTGGAGATCAACATGATCAGGAAGCGCCTTTCCGCCGTCAAGGGGGGCCGTTTCGCCCGGATCGCCGCTCCGGCCCGGGTCTTTGCAGTGGTGCTTTCCGATGTCCTGGGCGACCGGCTCGACAGCATCGCCTCGGGCCCGGCGTACCCTGACGGCACGACGGCGGCCGAAGCCCTTCGGGTGGTCGAAAAGTACGGTCTCGGGCTGAACCCCGGGCTCCTGGATGCCCTCAAGGAAGAAACACCCAAGGAACTTTCCAATGTCACCACCGTCATCACGGGGAGTGTCACAGCCCTTTGTTCCGCTGCTGCTTCCGCCGTCCAGCGGCTCGGCTACAGGCCCCTGCTGCTTTCCACAACGCTGGATTGCGAGGCCCGGGACGCCGGGGCCTTCATCGCCTCCATGGCACGGGAAATCCGGGCTTCGGGAAACCCCATGGATCCTCCCTGCGCCGTCATCATCGGAGGCGAGACGGTGGTCCACCTCAGGGGAAAGGGAAAGGGCGGCCGGAACCAGGAGCTTGCCCTCTCAGCTGCGCTCGGGATCAGGGGGCTGGATGACGTGGCCCTCATATCCGTCGGTTCCGACGGGACCGACGGCCCCACTGACGCCGCCGGAGGCCTGGTGGACGGCACGACGGCGGTGACCCTGCAAGAACTCGGCATGGATGCCGAAGCCGTTCTGGGCGACAATGACTCCTACCACGCCCTCGACGCCTGCGGATGCCTCGTCCGGACGGGGCCGACGGGGACCAACGTCAACGATGTGGTCATACTGCTGTGCGGGGACCGTTCGTGAATGAACCGGGCACGGTTCGGATTCCTTGACGTGACCCTCATACCCGAGACAAGGGCGATCTTCCAGTCCCTCTCGGCGGAAGGCGACGTGCTTTTTCTGTGTGAGGAGGGTGAAGGGAAGCTTGAACAAAAGCTGCCCGAAATCGACATTCTCTTCACCCGCCTGCACGGAATCGACAGGGCGTTTCTCGAACGCGCCCGGTGCCTCAAGGGCATCGTCATGGCCGGCGTCGGGGCCGACCATATCGACGTGAAGGCCGCCACGGAACTGGGCGTACCTGTCGTGATATCCCCCGGCAACGAAGTGTCCACGGCGGAGTCGGCGGTCCTGCTCATGCTGGCCGTCGCCCGGCGGCTTGCCCTGAAAAACAAAAACACCACCCCGTCGGCGAATGTGCTGGGGACGGAACTTTTCCGGAAGACTCTCGGCCTGGTCGGAACAGGCCGGGTGGCAAAACAGGTGGCCCGTATCGCTGCATTGGGACTCGGAATGGGGGTTATCGCAACCTCACCCAGGATTTTCGAGAAGCCAGGCGAAGCCTTATGGGAACCTGCCACGCTGGAGCGGCTTTTGGACGAAAGCGATGTCATCAGCCTGCATTGCCCGCTGAATGAGTCCACCTGGCACCTTCTGGACGAAAAGAGGCTGCGACGCATGAAAAGAGGCGCCATCCTGGTTAATATGGCCCGAGGCGGAATCATAGACGA
The DNA here is from genome assembly GCA_049974965.1 of Thermovirgaceae bacterium. Taxonomy (GTDB): domain Bacteria; phylum Synergistota; class Synergistia; order Synergistales; family Thermovirgaceae; genus UBA1876. Next base: position 4,623 of record JBNGCT010000066.1, on the reverse strand, counting down.
AAAAGCCCTGATCCGGGTCCTCAAAGAGGGTCATCTGGCCGGTGCCGGCCTTGATGTCGTCGAAGAGGAGCCCCTCGAAGGCGATAACCCCCTGCTCGAACTTGAAAACGTCATCGTCACGCCCCATCGCCTGACCCAGACCACCGAAAGCCTCGTCAACCAGGCGCGGAACATGCGCGATGCCGCAAAGAAACTCCTCGAAAGGGAAATCCCCGAGACAACCATTAACCAAGACGAAAAGCTCTCTTGTTGACGAAAGATGAAAATTTAAATTACTATTATTATCAGTCTGGTTCATCCTTCGAAAGCACTGGAGGATTTGAACAATTTCCCCGGGCTTGTGCGGAGCGCGAAAAGGCCCGGGGAAGGGCGGGAGGTCATTCCATGAGGGGGCAATTCAGGTTTCACAAGGATCACGTCTACAAGATGCCTGTTCATTTTTCGGGTTTTCCCTTTTACCCGATCCGGGTCACCCACGGGGACATGACGGCCATGCTCGTGGAATTCGAGACCGACGAAAACGTTCTCGCCCGGTTCATACCCGAAGATTTCGAATTGCTGCGGCCCGTGGTGACCGTGCAGTTCGCCAATTTTCGGGACGTGGAATGGATGTCAAACGGCGAGTACCGGCTCATCCAGGTTTCTGCGCCTGTCCGGTACGAGGGGAATTCGGAAAGTCTGGAAGGTGTCTACCCCCTCATCATCTGGGAGAACAAGGCCTGCCCGATCCTGGGAGGCCGCGAGGAAGACGGCATGCCGAAGGTCTTCGCCGATGTGGCTTCAGAACGCCATGTCGGGGACCACTGGTTCACCGCTGCTGGTTATGAAAGCTGCACCTTCATCAAGGTACATTTCTGGAAACAGGCCGATCTGGACGAAACAACCGTCAAACAGATGAACCAGAACCGGGTGACCAACAACTTCGGATGGCGATACCTGCCGGATCTTGGCAAGGGAGGGGCGTCCCTGTCCCATGCCACGCTGTATCCCCAGGAAACGGTCATCGAAGAGGGTGCAAGCGGCGAGGGGCGGGTCGACTGGACGGAGCTTGCCGTCGAGGAGCATCCCCTCCAGGCGGGAGCCATCAGCAGCCTGGCCAACCTGCCGGTGTCCCGTTATTCCGGCGCGGTGATGCTCAAAGGGTACGCCCGGCTCAACGTGGGCGATTCGAGGATCCTGCCCTAGCGGCGGAAAGAAGAGGTGCAAACAATGAGCGGATACTTCCAGGACAAGGTTGCCGCACTGACCGGCGCCGCATCGGGCATAGCGCTGGAGATGACGGATCAGATGCTCGCCAGGGGGGCCAAGGCCGTCTTCATGGGCGATTTCAAGGAAGAAAACCTTATGAAAGAAGCCAGCCGGCTCGAACAGCAGTACCCCGGCAAGGTGTTCCCTGTTCTGACGGACGTGACGAAAAGGGAGCAGGTGGCCAACCTCGTCGAAAGCGCCGCAGAATACGACGGGCATCTTGACTTCGTCTGCAACGTCGCGGGGGTCGGGATGACCCTCCCCACGGAACAGATCACCTTCGAAATCTGGGACAACATCATCGACCTGAACATCAGGGGCGTTGTCCATGGCACCTACACGGCGATACCCATCATGCGCGAGCAGGGGTTCGGGCATATCATCAACGCCGGTTCCGTCGCGGGGCTGCTCCCCATTCCGTACCAGGCGGTATACGCCGCAACGAAGGCGGCGGTCATCTCCATGACGGAGAGCCTCCAGTATGAGCTTGAGGTTGAAGGGCTCCAGTTCAGCGTCTTTTGTCCCGCAAACGTAAGGACGGCCATTTTCGGTGGTCTCGAGCCGCCCCCCGATTCCATCGGTGTCGACGAAGCCGTGGATTACATTCTGGTCGAGGTGGAAAGGAAATCCGTCCTCATCGTGCTGCCTCGAAACATTCGGGATTTTTATGACCTTTACTGCCGGAACCGAAAGGATTTTGACAGTCTCGCCCGGAAGCTGGCGGCGGAGCGCCGGGAGAATTACCGCACAAAGGGCACCTATTTTTGAGTTCGGAGGCAAAGGGCATGGAACCTATCGAGGAACGCTGGGAAAAGGCAAAGTCACGGCTCCTTGAAGAGGCGGACCTCCATTTTGACGTGGTGGTTCTGCTTATCGCAGGCCTGGCACTGGTGATCACGGGGCTGCTGCTTTTCCCCGTTTCCGTGGGGTTTCTTCCCTACTACGAAAACGGCGTCTACGGCTTGCTTCTCTTTTTGTTCGGCCTCCAGACGGTGGTGCTGGGCAGGACCCCCGCAGGGGACCTGAAAAGGTCCGTTCCGGTCATCGGTGGGGGAATTGCCATCACCACCGTGGGGATCCTGGCATGTTTCATTCCTGACGTTTTCACCCTGCTCCCCAGGGTCCTTCTGATCATCTGCCTGGGCCTGGGTGGTTTCCTGCAGCTTCTGCAGATGCTTTTTTCAAGGGACAAGCTCCAGGCCTGGATCGGGTACGGGGGGATTTTCCCCTCCCTCGCCGTGGCCTGCGGGGCCGTCTACGTATTGTCCATGTTTGCCGGGCTTCTCGTTTGGGAGAAGGGGCTGCTTTCGGTCAGGACGACGGCGCTTTCCGTTTTGGCCTACGGCTCTGCCATCCTCGTGCTGGCTCTATTGCTCCAGAAGATCTACCGCATGTACCCGCAGGCGGCGGCCCACCTTGACGATACCTTCGGCCTGACGGCGGACAAGGCCATGCTGCTTTTGACGGGTGTTTTCATGCTGATCCTCGGGGTCCTCCTGGTGCCCGTTACCTTCGGCATGCTCCCCTTTTCCGGGAGCGCCCAGCTGGGCCTTCTGATGGTCCTCTTCTCGATCCAGATGCTCGCCTTCGGAAGCACGCCTGTGGGCCCCTTCCCCCGGACCTGGCTGGTGGTCCTTCTGGGGCTCCTGTTTGCGGCGCTCGGGATCATCTCCTGTGTGGTGCCCCTGATCCTCGTTCCCTTCCTGACACTGCTTATCGGGCTGTTGAACCTGGTCGGCGGAGGGGTGGGACTTTTCAAGACGGTCGTTCCCGTGATGAAAAACCTGAAAACAAAATGCCCCGCAACACCTGTCCTCGTCAGGCTCACCGTCACCCAGATCGTCATGAATCTCGTCTCGATCCTTTTCGGCGCATCAATGCTCACCTCGGGCCTGCTTCCCGGCTGGGTGGTCGGCGTTATCCTGACGGCCAACGGTACCGTGCTCCTTTACCTCATGCACCTCCTGGTGCAGATCGACAAGATGCGGTCTGCTATGATGGAGGAAACAGCCTGAAAACACCCGGTGACGTCGAAGTCTGAAAAAACTGTGAAGACCATTCCGCTTTCAGCGAGGTGACGGAACAGATGGCATATTCCTTTGACCGGATAATCGATCGGCGGAACACGGACAGCCTCAAATGGGACGCCATGGAAAGCCGTTTCGGTCCCGTGCCCCGGGACACCCTCCCCATGTGGGTGGCGGACATGGACTTCCTCTCGCCGGGGCCCGTCCTCGAGGCCCTCGGGAAACGGCTCGAACACGGGGTCTTCGGGTATTCCTCGAACCCCCGGTCGGCCTTCGAAGCCGTTGCCGATTGGATGGAGCGCATCCACGGCTGGTCCGTCGCCCCCGACTGGGTTTTCCCCGCACCTGGCGTAATGCCCGCCATCGGGACGGCCATTAGGGCCTTTTCAGACCCCGGGGACCAGGTGGTAATCATGCCGCCCGTGTATCCGCCCTTTTACCGGATCGTGGAAGACAACAACCGCGTCCTCGCGCCGGTTCCGCTCACGGAGGAAAATGGCGTTTACCGGATGGACATGAAGGCCCTCGAAAAGACCTGCAGCGACGCCCGGACGAAAATGATCCTGCTGTGCAGTCCCCACAACCCCGTCGGCCGTGTCTGGAGAGCGGAGGAGCTCGACGCAGTCGCTGAAATCAGTGGCAAAACGGGAACCCTCGTCGTCTCTGACGAGATCCATGCCGACCTGGTCCATTCGGGGAACCGCCACATAACCTACGGCTTGCGCGCCGGGGGATCAAAAGGATGGATCACCTGCGTCAGCCCCAGCAAGACCTTCAACATCCCGGGCCTGAACACCTCTTATACGATCATCGCCGATGACGCCTTGCGGGCCGCCTATGGCAAATCCCACCGTGCCACGGCGGCGACCCATCACAACGTGTTCGGTCTCGCCGCGGCGAAAGCCGCCTACAGCTTCGGCGATCCCTGGCGGCGGGAAATGCTCGCCTACGTGGAACAAAACCTGCAGCAGGCCATCGCCTTTTTCCAGATCTCCATGCCCTGGGTCGGCGTCACCCGCCCCGATGGGACCTACCTGCTCTGGCTTGATTTCAGAAAAAGCGGACTGGATTCGGAAAAAATCACAGAAGGGCTCCTTAAAAAGGGCCGTGTCGCCCTTGATCCCGGACACTGGTTCGGCAAGGAGGGGGAGGGTTTCCAGCGACTGAATGTCGCCTGTCCCGGAGAGCTTCTCGAGGATGGGCTCCGGCGGATCCGCTCAGCCTTCGCTGACATCCGCCCCGAGGTGGAGTAGGGCGCGGGGGACGTAAAAATCATTCCTCTCCGGGAAGGCCTGTAACTTCCCGGGGAGGATGTGTTACTGCAAATGCAGATAAGAACGTTTCCGGA
>JBNGCT010000065.1:0-9665 GCA_049974965.1 Thermovirgaceae bacterium | reverse complement strand
GGCAAGCATGTCACCGAGATCCCGCCGGGACGGTTCCGTCCGCCATCCAAACCCGTCAAGCTCGGCGTTCTCGCAAAAGGGGGAGACAACGAATGACCCTGCCGAAAACAGCGAATGCCGTCATCATCGGCGGCGGAATCCAGGGATGCTCAATCGCCTATAACCTGGCCAAGCTCGGCCTCAAAAAAGTCGTCATCCTGGAAAAAGACACCATCTGCTCCGGTTCCACCGGAAGATGCGGCGCTGGCATCAGGGCCCAATGGGGCACTGAAATGAACTGCCGTTTCGGACTGGCATGCGTGGAGAAATTCGAACAACTTGCGGAAGAACTGGACATGGATTGCGGCCTGAACCAGGGTGGGTACCTGCTGGTAGCCTATCAGGAAAGCGAGTTCGACCAGCTGAAGAAGAATATGAAACTTCAGAACAGCCTGGGCGTCGATACGAAAGTCGTCTCCTATGATGAAGCCAGGGAAATCTGCCCCGGGCTTTCCGCCGACGACGCCGTGGGCTTTACCTATCATGCGAGAGACGGCCATGCCGACCCTTTCCTGACGACCTACGCCTACCAGGAAGCTGCAAAACGGCTGGGAGTGGTGTTCTGCAAGTTTACAGAATGCCGGGATGTCAAGACCTTAAACGGGAAAATCGTCGGGGTTTCAACAAACCGTGGGGATATCGATACCCCTATCGTGGTGAACGCAGCAGGAGGCTATGCGCATCGAGTTGCCAAAATGGCCGGAATCGAGCTCCCCAACTTTTCGGAACGGCACGAGATCATCATCACGGAACCTGTCGAGCAGGGCGTCTGCCCGCCGATGCTGATGAGTTTTTCCGGCAATTATTACATCCAGCAGCGGCCGCATGGCTCGATCATCGGAGGGTGCAGCCCCGAAGGACACCCGGAGGATTATGAAAACGGAAACAGCTGGGGTTTCCTTGAAAAAATGTCGCGAACCATTACAAGCCTTCTGCCCAGGACCAGAGGGGTTCGCGTAGTGCGGCAGTGGTCGGGCCTTTACAATATGACACCGGATCGGCAACCCATCATGTGCGAGGCTGACACCGTAGAAGGCTTCTACATGTCTGTGGGGTATTCCGGCCATGGTTTCATGTTCGGACCCATATCAGGTGAATTGCTGGCGCAGAAGATTCTCGGCCAGGATCCCTGGATACCAATCGACCAGCTGCACTATAACCGTTTTGAAAAGGGAGAGCTCATCATAGAACCCGCCGTCGTCTGAACCGGGCTCCTCGGGAAGCAAGGAAGACTTTTCGAGAAAACCCTCGCGGAAAGGGGATAGAGGAACCCCGTGTCTGTCCCCTTTTTGCGTTTTGCTGTGCCGTGTTTGCAAAATTCTCGCAAATGTGCAGAGAGTAATATAATTTTCTATTTTTAACAGCAATTGTGCTTGTCCAATTTATAACAAAATGTCATAATGGCCTTCGGGCAGAATGATCGCTCATATAAAGCTATCGGATCCTTCGAAAGGAAGGTGAGTGTGTTGCCGTCACGATTCAATGTCATGATCAACAAGGCCTGGTGCAAGGGCTGCGGACTCTGTGTGACCGTTTGCCCGAAAAATGTTCTCGAACTGGACGATAACCTCAAATCCGATCCCCTTCGGATGGCCGATTGCATCGGGTGCAGGCAGTGCGAGAACATTTGCCCCGACTTGGCAATCACCATTGGAGAGGGTGACCAGGAATGAAAAAAGACGTCAGGTTCTGGCAGGGGAATGCGGCGATCGCCCGGGGCGCACTTGATGCAGGATGCATGTTTTTCGGCGGATACCCCATAACGCCGTCTTCAGAAATTGCTGAAGTGATGGCCGAGGAACTGCCGAAGAAGAACGGGCGCTTCATCCAGATGGAGGATGAAATCGGAGGAATCGCTGCGGCGATCGGTGCATCGCTGACGGGGAAAAAATCCATGACAGCGACTTCCGGACCGGGTTTCTCCCTGAAACAGGAAAATCTCGGGCTGGCATACATGGCTGAAATTCCGCTCGTCGTCGTCGATGTTATGCGAGGCGGGCCTTCGACGGGACTTCCCACTTCCATTTCCCAGCAGGATGTCATGCAGGCCAGGTGGGGAACCCACGGGGATCACGCCACCATTGCCTATGCGCCCGCTTCAGTGCAGGAATGTTATGAGGTCGCCGTCAAGGCTTTCAATATGGCGGAACGGTTCCGGCAGCCTGTTTTGATCATGAGCGACGAAGTACTCGGTCACATGAGGGAACGGGTTGTCCTTGACGAAGACAAAAAGGCCCGGCTTATCGACAGGAAGAAGCCGACAGTGGACCCTGAAGAATTCAGACCATACAGGCCTGACCCGGCGGACAACCTCCCCCCGATGGCTTCCTTCGGAGACGGGTACCGTTGGCACGTTACCGGGCTGACTCACAATGAATGGGGATTCCCCACGAACTGCGCCGAGGAAATCGAGAAGAAGACCAGACGTCTCATGGACAAGGTCAACGCATACAGGGACGAAATAGTGGAATTTGAAACGGAAGGTACCGAGGATGCTGAAATCCTTGTCGTATCCTATGGAAGCGTCGCGCGTACCGCCCTATCCGCGGTGCGGCTTGCACGACAGAAAGGTTTCAAGGCAGGGTCCTTCAGAATGGTGACGCTTTGGCCCTTCCCGGACAAGGAGATCGAAAAAATCGCCGAAAGGGCGAAGATCGTTTTGGTACCGGAACTGAATTACGGACAGATGGTTCTCGAGGTGGAGCGGGCGGTTCACGGGAAAGCCCGTGTGGTGCCCTACAACCTCGTTAACGGAGAACTTTTCAAACCCGACGAGATCCTTGAAAAGATCGAGGAGGTGGCCTAAACATGCCACGCCCTGATGTAATGGATTGGCTCAGAAAAAAATTCTTTCCGCATCTCTGGTGCCCGGGCTGCGGCCATGGCATTATTCTCCACGCCATACTGAGGGCGCTCAACGATTGCGGAAAGAAAAGGGAAGAAACGGTCATCGCCTCGGGAATCGGGTGTTCGAGCCGAATGCCCGGATACATTGACGCGTGTACCGTACATACCACCCATGGAAGGTCCCTGGCCTTTGCGACGGGCATTAAACTTTCCAACCCCGGACTGACCATCGTCGATGTCATGGGAGACGGTGACTGCGCGGCCATTGGTGGCAATCACTTCATCCATGCATGCAGGAGAAATATCGACATAACGGCTGTCGTCATGAACAATAACATCTACGGCATGACGGGCGGCCAGGCTTCGCCGACAACACCCCCGGGCGCCAAGGCGACAACCGCACCATACGGCGCAATCGATCCCCCCTTCGACATCTGCCAGCTCGCACAGGGTGCCGGGGCAACCTATGTCGCCCGTGCGACGATCGCAAACCCGGTTCTTTGCGAGAAATACATCAAGAACGGTATCGAGCACAAAGGGTTCTCGGTGGTGGAAATCATCTCCAGCTGCCACACCCAGTTCGGCCGAAGAAACAAGCGGAGGACGCCTCTTGACAACCTGAACTATCTCAAGTCGGCGACACTCCCGCTGGCGAAGGCTTCCTCCATGTCCGAGGAAGAGCTGGAAGGGAAAATCATCGTCGGTGAGTTTGTCAGGAAGGATTTGCCCGAATACACGGAAGGATATGAGAAGCTCATCGACAGCCTCGGGGGGAAAAAGGCATGAGCGATCGATATGAAATCCGTTTCGCCGGCTCAGGCGGGCAGGGCATCATACTCGCCGCTGTAATCACCGGAGAGGCCGCTGTCATTTACGCAGACCTGAACGCCGTACAGACACAATCTTACGGCCCTGAAGCCCGTGGCGGAAAATCCAAGTCGGAAGTCGTCATTTCGAGGGGCGAAATTGATTATCCGAAAACTTCGAAACCGAACCTCCAGATTATCCTGAATCAAAACGCCTGCGATGAATTCGTCGGCGACACGGTACCGGGTGGAACGATCATCCTCGACGACACCTACGTGACAGAAAAACCGGATGTCGATGCCGAAATACACCTTCTTCCCGTTGTCAGGACAGCCCGCGAAAAAGTGGGGCGAGAACTGGTCACCAACATGGTGGCTCTGGGTGCAACGGCGCATGTCCTCGAGAAAGAAGGCCTGCTTCAGCCTGAACACCTGAAAAAGGCCATTCTGGCCCGGGTGCCGCGGGGAACGGAGGAAATGAACGAACTGGCCTTTGAAGAAGGCTATGCGTTGATGAACTGAACCATTTGACCGAAAACCAGGAGGAAACAGCCAGTCAAAGTCCGGAGGCGCAGCAGTGCACACGTCTGCTGCGCCTCTGGTATTGGGCCGCTGAGGTCATAAAGGAGCGCAAAACGGGACGACCATGAAACCCGAGACAGGGAAATCCATTACCGTCAGCGTTGTTGCAATGAACAGCCGTGGCGAAGGTGTCGCCAGGTACGGCGAAGAACGGTTCGTGCTCTTCGCTGCGGGAGCACTCCCCGGAGAGACCGTGCAGGGCCGTGTTTCGGTGCTGAAAAAAACCTATGGAGTCCTGGAGGTCGAAACCATCCTCGAACCGATTCCGGAAAGACGTGTTCCCCTTTGCCCGTGGTTCGGACTGTGCGGGGGATGTACCCTCCAGCACGTGCATTACGATTTCCAATGCTCGCTGAAAAAACGTTCCGTCCGGGACGCGCTCGTAAAAGAGATGGGGTCTGAATATTCCCTCATGGTGGAAGATTGCATCAAAAGCCCCAGGGAATGGAATTACAGAAACAAGGCGGTTTTCCCCGTCAGAAAAGCGGGGAAGGACACAAGGTTCGGTTTTTTCAGGCGCAACAGTCATCATCTCGTTCCCGTCGACACATGCCCCGTACTCCAGGAGCCCCTGGAAAAGCTCATGCAGGATATTCCCTCCATGATCGGCCTTCTCGGGTGGCACGGATATGAAGAAAGACGGCATGTCGGCTTTCTTCGTCACATCTCACTTCGCACGACAAAAGAGCAGGGATTGTCAGTCGTCTTCGTGGTGCGGGCTTCCCTCGAAGGGCGAAAACGAAGGGAACTTGAAAGGGTTTGCCGATTCCTGGAGAACCGGAAGGAATTCGGGCTTCCGTCGGTGTTTGTCAATATCAACAGGAAACGGGGGAACAGGGTTTTCGGACTGGAGACTCTCCACATCGCAGGACCTGGACACATCGAGGAAAGAATCGGCGATTACACGCTCAGGTTTGGCCCGACCTCCTTTTTCCAGGTAAATTCCTTTCTCGCCGAAAAGCTTTTTAAAACTGCCCGTTCCGGATTCGACACGGAGAAAAAGGTTGTCGAGCTCTACAGCGGTGTCGGTGCCATGACGCTCGGGCTGGCGGAAAAAGCATCCTTTCTTAATGCAGCGGAATCCTGGCCCGAAGCGGCGGGTTACCTCAAGGCAAACCTGTGGGGAAACGGTTTCCGTAATGCCAGAATCGTCGCAAAGACTGCAGAAACAGCCCTTGATTCGATAACGGCCGAAGATTGCAACGCCCTGTTGCTCGACCCGCCGCGCACCGGATGCAGCCCCGAAGTTCGCAGGAAAATTCTTTCTTTAAAACCTGAACGAATTGTTTATGTTTCCTGCAACCCCGCGACGCTCGCCCGAGACCTGGGAACCTTTGTTGCTGGCAAGTACCGGCTCCTGCGTGTTGTCCCCCTGGATATGTTCCCCCAGACACCCCACGTTGAAACCGTCGCCTTCCTGAGCCTTTGAAAGAAGATACGGTGATCATTCCGGCGGCCTTTTCCCTGTCCCCTTAAAGGGTGACATTATCGCTGTCCGGCCACACCAGGCTATAAAATCCTTGCCAAAACGCCCGGAGCCGAATATAATGTTCGATCGAAGAGCGGACATAGCTCAGCCGGTAGAGCATCGGCTTCCCAAGCCGAGGGTCGCGGGTTCGAATCCCGTTGTCCGCTCCATTTTTTCTTTTCAATCTGGTATCCTGTAAGATAGGGAGGGGTTTCGCCTCCCTGTTCTTTTTCCGGCATCCACCGAAATCCGCAATTTCGTCCCGCTCTTTGCTCGAAAAAAAGCTGTATTCGGAAATATTGTTAAAATTGACACAATGGTACACGGGTATTAAAATTTTTCAGGGTTTTCTCGCAAAGGGCTTCTGCCTGATGGTTGCAAGGTTTACCTATTCCCGAATACAAAAAGATTACCGACGAAAGGAGGTGCCGTTGGTGGCAAAGGATCTTGCCGAAGAAATCCGGCAATCAGAAGATGCGGCGGAAACCGTTGTCCTGGACGCCAAGTCACAGGCGTCAAGGATAATCGCTGAAGCACGTTCGGAAGCTGAAAACAATCTGAAGGCATCAAAACAGGCAATGCACCGAAAATACAGGGAAACACTCGAAAAAACCGAAAAAGAAGCCGAGCAGGATGCGGAAAAGATCGTCGCCAAGGGGAAAAAAGAAGCAGATGAAATGGTGCAGCGTCACCAGGAGAAGATAGACAATGTAGCTGCCTGGGTTGCTAAAGAGGTGGTTGACAGGTATGGCAGTCTTAAAGGTTAAGAAGGCAACGGTTTTTGCTCATCACTCCGTGGCGGAAAAAATCGTCGCAGAGCTTCAGAAGCTTTCGAGCTGTGAGGTCATGCCTCTTGACGAAACTGGGGCGGACGGCAAAAAGGAGACCGTCGACCGAAAAATCAGGGAAATCGAAGATGTTTCTGCTGATGCACGTTTCCTCCTCCGGTTTCTCGAACCCTATTACGAAGAGGGGCGGGGAACGCTGGACAGGTTGCTGTCCGACAAACCCGCCGTCACCATGGACGAACTCGAGGATCTCGTCGCTGAAATCAAGCTTGGAGAAATCGTCGAACGGGCAAGAAAGATAGAACGAAGACTCGTGGAACTGCGCAGCGCCATGTCGCATCTTGATTCGAAACAGTCGGTCCTGCAGGCACTCGAAGGATTTCCCCATGATCTTTACCTGCTTTCTGAGGGAACAAGAAATGTCACCTCCCTGTACGGTACCATTCCCTCAGACCAAGTGGAAAAGCTGAAAACCGCCTTTGAGAATGCTGCCGGGGACCAGGGTGAGATTTTCTTCGGTTCCGTCGAAGAAAAATCCCCGCAGGTTCCTGTCGTCATGCTTTACGACAGGGCGCTTTCAACAGACGTCTTTGAAGCAAGCGCAGCGGTCACCTTTTCCCGGATCGACCTCCCGAAAGATCTCCACGGCACGGTACGGGAGGCATCAAAACGTGTCCGCAACGAGCGGAGCAAACTCCTGGCGGAAGAAGAACAACTGAAAGGCAGTTCCAGTGAACTCGCCGCTCGTCACGTCCCTTCGGTCCGCAAGCTTTCCGATTATTATGCTGTGCTTCGCAAACGGCACGAAGCTCTTCTCCAGGGAGAAAGGACCAGCGAAGTCAGCATCATCCGTTTGTGGATTCCCGAAAGCGAAATCAAGAGATTTCACCAGACCATCAAACCCTTTGAAAGACAAACGGAAGTCATTTTGGAAGATCCTGACCTTTCAGCGGGAGATGACCCGCCGGTACTGCTCACAAATCCCAAATGGGCTCTCCCTTTCGAACCTCTGACCCGTCTTTACGGACTGCCTGTTTACGGACGCATGGATCCAACCCTGCCAATGGCGCCATTTATGTTCATTTTCCTGGGAATGTGCCTCGGAGATGGCGGATACGGCATTTTCATTGCCGGACTGATTCTGTGGTTTTTCTCACGTTACAGGATTACTGGAGAAAAAAGAAATTTCTTCAACCTTCTCCTTCTCGGAGCTGTTTCCACCATCTTTTTCGGGGCAATAACGGGAAGCTGGCTCGGGGACATGATTGATGCCTTCGGACCGTTGGCTTTCCTCAAGGGGGTCAAAAACAGCGTGGTCCTTCTCAGACCCATGGAAAACCCGCTCAATTTTCTGGGGATATCCCTTGCCCTTGGAGTCGTTCAGGTTCTTTTCGGCCTCTTCCTTGCGATGTGGGAAAACCTGCAAAAAGGAGACTACGTTGCCGCATTCGGTGATCAGGGAGGCTGGATAGCGATCATAACGGGGCTGCTGGTCTACGCAGGCGGCGCAGCAGGCGCACTGGGGCCCGCAGCCGGCTTTTTCGGGAAGGTTCTTTCCCTCACCGGCGCTGGGCTGCTGGTAGCAACCCAGGGAAGGGAAAAGACCGGTTTTGTGAGCAAGGCCCTTTCAGGTCTCCTGAGCCTGTACAACATTACCTCCTACCTCGGCGATGTCCTGAGCTACAGCAGGCTGCTTGCCCTCGGCCTCGCCACGTCGGCCGTGGCCATGATCATCAATACCCTGACAGGCCTTGTTATCGGCATCCCCTTCATCGGAATGATTCTTGCGGTTATCCTTTTCATCGGCGGCCATCTGTTCAGTGTGACAGTCAATACACTCGGCGCGTTCATCCATGCCCTGCGTCTTCAGTATGTAGAGTTTTTCAGCAAATTCTACAGTGGCGGAGGAAGGTCTTTCGAACCGCTCGCCTACGACACGCAATACGTGCAGGTAAAGCCCATTGAAATTGAAACGGAAAAAGTGTGAGCGTTTCTTTTTTTGAAGACATTACACTTGAATGACCCAGTATGTTTTGAGAGGAGTGTCGTCTGACATGGAACTTCTTGGAATTATGTTGGCGGTTCTTGGTGCGGCTCTCGCCGCAGGTTTCGCAGGCTCCGGCTCGGCAATCGGTATTGGTATCGCAGGTGAGGCGGGAGCCGGGATCATGACGGAAGACCCGGGGAAATTCGGGCTTGTCCTCCTGCTTCAGGCGCTTCCCGGAACCCAGGGAATCTATGGACTTCTGACGGCCTTTTTCGCGATTCTCAAGGTAGGGCTCATCGGTGGAGAGGCGGTCAACGTGAACGTCTGGCAGGGCCTGGGGGTCCTGTTCGCCTGTCTTCCTATCGCCATTGCGGGCTATTATTCAGGGATCGCCCAGGGGAAAACCTCTGCCGCCTGTATCCAGCTTATTTCGAAACGGCCTGAAGAAACGGGAAAAGCTGTCATTCTTCCGGCCATGGTCGAAACCTATGCCGTTTTCGCGCTTCTTATGAGCATCATCCTGCTCAACGGCATCCAGTTTTAGCCCGGGCGGCGAGGGGTGACCGGTATGGCTTTGGCTGATATCAAAAAACGGATAGAAACGGACGCAAAAAAAGAGGCTGAGGAAATCCTCGAAAAGGCAAAAAAACAGGCAGAGGAAATCAGGAAAAATTCTGAAGAGGAAAAACGAAAGCTTCAGAAGGAATATGACAGGAAACTCGAAAAGGAAAAACCGGAAATATTCGAAAGACGAAAGATCGTCGCCCGGCTTGATGTCCAGAAGATGAAGCTCGGCGCGAAAAGAACACTGATCGACCAGGTTTTCAATACCGCCCTCGAGAAACTGCAACAGATGGAAACCGACGAATACGGGAAATTTCTGAAAACCCTCCTCAAAGAGGCGTCCGAAGAAGGCAAGGGAGTCGTCATCCCGGGCAGGGACGATAAAGTCATAAACACCGACTGGATCACGCAGTTTAACGAAGAAAACGGAACGGAAGCCGAACTTTCAAAGGAACAGTTGCCGGAAAAAGGCGGATTCCTCTATCGAAAGGGAGACATCGATATCAATTGCACCTTCAAAATGCTGCTCGATAGTATCCGAGAGGACCTTGAGGCGGGAATCGTCAAAAGCCTCTTTTCCGATT
>JBNGCT010000064.1:0-9768 GCA_049974965.1 Thermovirgaceae bacterium | reverse complement strand
ACCATCATCGGGACGGCTTTGGTCGACACGGGAAGCCGGATGGACGAGGTCATCTATGAGGAGTTCAAGGGGACGGGGAACATGGAGGTCCACCTTTCGAGGAAGCTTTCGGAACAGCGGATTTTCCCCGCCATCGACATCACGCGATCGGGGACGCGGCGCGAGGAGCTCCTCATGGGCGAGGAAGAACTCCAGAGGGTCTGGGTGCTCCGGCGCAGGATCGCCAACGTGGATGAGGCCGAGGTTCTGAATCTCATCCTCGGGAAACTGAAAAGCACGGCGACGAACACCGATTTTCTGGCGACCATCAAAGTCAATCAGTCATAGGTTTTTTCGAGAGCTCCATTCGAGAGGAGTGATTCTCTTTGAGTCAAGGCCGAAACTGGTGGAAAATGAGACTTTCCGGCAAGGTCGGTTTCTGGATAGCCATCACCGCGATGCTCAGCGCGACACTGTTTCTGACCATCTGTTCCGGTTCGCGGTCGGGCGTCGGAGCCCTCGAGGATCTGGTGACCTGCAGAAACGGCGTGCCCCAGGAAATTCCTTCAGGTTTTATCGTCATAGACATGTCAAAGTCGGCGGCTCTTGAACCACAGGCGCGGGATATCCAGGCCTCCGTGGCAGGGGCGATGGCTCTCGGAATAGGTCCGCTTCCTGAAGGGCCGTCGCTTTTTGAGGATGACCTGGTTCTGGAGGAAGTGGAGCCGGAAAAGACCCCGGAAGAGGAGATTCTTGAGATCGAACCGGGTGAAAAGGAAGGGACCGCCGAAGAAACGGTTGCGGAAGAGGAACAGGGCGAAGCGGAAGAAGCCGGTGACCAGGAGCAAAAACGCTGGGTCGAGTATTACGTCAAGTCCGGCGACACCCTGATCGGCATCGGCGAATATTTCTCCCTGCCGCCGGAAGTGATATCAAAGGCGAATGCGCTGGAGAACCCCCATCTTCTCATGGAGGGGCAGGAGCTTCTGATCCCCCTCACGAAAGAAGACGCAGAAACGGTTCTGGCTGAGGTCAAGGCCAGGGAAGAGCGTGAGAAGATAGTCCGCGTGGAGACCCTCCAGACACGGCAGTACACGGTGAGCGAGGGGGACAGCCTCTGGTCCATCGCGAACTCCTTCAACCTGGACATCAACACCCTCTTCGGGTGCAATGAAATGAAGAACCCGAACTATCTCCGTGTGGGGACCACGCTGCGGATCCCGAACCAGGACGGGATCTTTTACAAGGTCAAAGAGGGCGACACCCTTACGAAAATAGCCAGCAAACACGGAGTCCCCCTTGAAGCCATCCAGGAGGTCAACAGCCTGGCCGGGACGAGCCTGTCCGCCGGCAGGGAGCTTTTCCTGCCGGGGGCGAAACCCGTCACCTCGGTGTATTCCTTTACGGGCGGATCCTCGGGAAGCAGTGTCTCCGCCGGGTTCAGATGGCCCCTTTCGGGACGGATAACCAGCGGGTACGGGTGGAGAAGGCACCCATTCACCAAGAGGCGTGATTTCCACACGGGAATAGACATCAAGGGCGCAACGGGCCGCATCATCAGGGCCGCCAAGGCCGGCAGGGTGGTCTACTCCGGCTGGATGGGCGGATACGGACGGGTTGTGGTCATCGACCACGGAAAGGAATACTCCACGCTGTACGCCCATTGCAGCAGCCTTCTGGTGCGAAAGGGCCAGCGCGTGTCGGCCGGCCAGGCCATAGGCAAGGTCGGTTCCAGCGGGCGGGCGACGGGACCGCATCTGCATTTCGAGGTCCGCTACAAGAACAAGGCCATGAACCCGTTGAAGGTGTTGCGATAGGAAAAGGCGGTTTTTGACAGTCGGGTAATTTGGCCTATGACAAAATTGCGGAGTTGAAATAAACTGGACCAGAAGCAACCTGCTCTGGTCCGGTTTTTTTGAAGAACAGGCAAAACAGTGCGGGAGGAGACCAGACATGGCCAAGTATGTTTTCGTTACCGGAGGCGTCGTATCTTCCCTGGGAAAGGGGATCACCGCGGCCTCCCTCGGAGTGCTCCTGAAGCGAAGGGGCTTCCGGGTCTCCATCATCAAGATGGACCCGTATATCAATGTCGACGCCGGCACCATGAACCCTTTCCAGCACGGGGAAGTGTTCGTCACCGACGACGGTTCCGAAACGGACCTTGATCTCGGCCACTACGAACGTTTTATCGATGAATCCCTCTGTTCGGACAACTCCGTCACCACGGGAAAGATCTACTCGTCGGTCATTTCCAAGGAACGCGGCGGGCGATACCTTGGAGCCACTGTCCAGGTGATTCCCCATGTGACCAACGAGATCCAGGAGAGCATTCTCAAGGTCGACGACGGCGTGGACGTGGTGATTTCGGAGATCGGGGGAACGGTGGGCGACATTGAGGGGCTGCCCTTCCTGGAGGCCATACGGCAGCTGGCAAGCCGAGTGGGAAGGGAAAACGTCGTCTACTGTCACGTGACACTTGTGCCCTACATCGAAGCTGCAAGGGAGCTCAAGACGAAACCGACCCAGCACAGCGTCCACGAGCTTCGCCGCATCGGGATCCAGCCTGATGTCATCGTGTGCCGCTCCAGCAGCCCGCTGGGAAGCGATATCCGTGACAAGATCGCCCTTTTCTGCAGTGTCCCGAAGAAGGCGGTTCTTCAGGCCGTCGATGCCTCGACGATCTACGAGGTCCCGCTTCAGTTGTGCGAACAGCGCTTCGACGGCCTGGTCATGGAGCGTCTTGGCCTGACGGATCACGAGAAACCCGATATCGACGACTGGCGCGAGTTCGTAGACGCCCATGGAAACCCGCAGAGCGAGATCGAAATCGCCATGGTCGGGAAATACGTCAGTCACAAGGATGCCTATCTCAGCGTCGTGGAAGCTCTGAATCATGCCGCCACGGCCCACCGGTGCCGCGTGCGGCTGCGCCATGTCGAGGCCGAGGAAGTTGAGCGCCACGGTGTTGAGGCCACCCTCGGGGGTGTCCGGGGGATCCTTGTTCCCGGAGGTTTCGGGTCAAGGGGGGCGGAAGGAAAGATCGAGGCCGCGAGATATGCCAGGGAGAAGAAGATCCCCTACTTCGGGCTGTGCCTCGGAATGCAGATCGCCGTGGTTGAATTTGCCCGGAACGTCTGTGGCATCGCGGCCGCCAACAGCATCGAGATCGACCCCGGAACGCCGAATCCCGTGATCCATCTCATGGATGAACAGAAGAACGTGACAGACAAGGGGGGGACCATGCGTCTTGGACTGTACCCCTGCCAATTGGAGGAAGGGACCAGGGTCCGGGAAGCATACGGGTCCGAGCGTGTCCAGGAGCGCCACCGGCACCGGTACGAGTTCAACAACGACTACCGGAAGCGCCTGGGCGAGGCGGGAATGCGGATGGCCGGAATCTGCCCCGGGAAGGACCTGGTGGAGATCGTCGAGCTCGAGGATCATCCATGGTTCGTCGGTGTGCAGTTTCACCCGGAATTCCGGTCGCGGCCGGTACGGCCTCACCCGCTGTTCAGGGAGTTTCTGGCCGCGGCGATGAAAAACGAACCCCGAGACAAGGAGGCGAAGTGCCGATGAAAAAGAATGTGGCATTGTTCCTTGCGGCGATTTTGGTGTGTACCCCGTTGAGCGCTCTTGCCGAGGAAGCGGCGACACCCTCTGTCGTGTCCCAGGAGAATATAGAAATGGCCCTTTACGGCAGGTCCATGTCTGGAGGGCTCGTGGAACGCCTTGTGCGGGTGGAAAAGGACCTCTTCGGCCGGGAGCTTCCCGGAAGCCTGACGGAGCGCCTGAATGGCCTTGAGAACTTCATTGTAGCGGGAAGCCCGGGCCAACCGTCGATGGTCTTCAAGCTCGGCGTGTGCGAATGGGCCATCGGGCACGAGGTCTACATGCAGAAACCGGTGAACGCCCGCATCGCTGAGCTGGAGCGTATTCTTCAGGGGGCCGCCGCCGAGGAGAAGCCTCTTGCGATGCGGCTCGAGAATATCGTGTCCCTCCTTTTCCCGGACCAGATCGCCTGGGCGGAAATCAACCTGCCGGCAAACGTTGTCTTCAAGGTCTCTTTCCTGGACACCATCGCCCCGGCAACGGCCAAAAAGGGCGATCCGGTGCTTCTCAAACTTGAGGAAAACCTCATTATTGAAGGCCACCTCGTGGCCCCAACGGGAAGCCTTGTCCATGCCAGGGTGGATTCCGTGAAACAGCCGAAGAGTTTCGGCAGGCCCTCGGAGATAACCTTTGCCTTTGATCACATGGAACCTTTGGGCCCCGAGGAGGTCCTTGTCTTCCTCGGGGATGCCTCGGTCACAAAAGCCGAAAGCGACAAGACCGTTGCTGCGGCAATCGGGACGAGCATTGTCGGGCTCGCGGCCCTTGGCCCCGTCGGACTTGTGGGGGGGCTTTTCGTCCGCGGAGAGGCCAAGGACATTCCTGCGGGAACGCCCATTTACCTCGAGACCGCCGAAAGCGCGAACGTTCACGGCTTCCCCGTGCCCCCGGGGATGCTGCCGAAAGACGAGCCACAGCTACAAGGGCAGGGGCAGCCGACGGACGTTCCGGAAGATGAAGGGAAAGAAGACCTTGACGAATGGGAGGAGCTGAAATGATCAAAAGACTGCGGAAAATCTCGGCCTTTTGCATCATCGGCGTTCTCCTCGCCGGCGGTGGCGCCCTTGCCATTGATTTGGGGGACCTCATCGGTGTCGTAGGGGGCGGTTTCATCGTCAGTGCCCTGGGCGAACCGATTAATGATTTTATCAACACCATAACCTTCAACAGGGGAGTCGGCTCGGAGGAGTCCACGAAAGTGGTGCCCATTGTCTCCGTCGGGAGCGGGACGGCCATAGGCGCGGCCCAGATTTCCGGGCCCGATACGGCGGTCGGCAAAACAAAGGCTGTCGCGCAGCTCGAGTTGAGGTTTCAGGACCGGATCAGGGTGGATGTCCTGATTCCCATCGATTCCACCAACCCCCTGGAGAGGTTCCGACGGGTCCAGCAGGTTGGCGTCTCCGCCGTGATCGACTACAAGCTCTAGATTCCATGGGGCTTGGCACGTCTGAAGAGGCGGGTTGCCCCATAAAAGGAGGAACCGTGAGATAAGATGAACAGGAGGAACCTGGTCATCGGGGGAGTCATCCTTCTGGTGCTTCTTTGGGGCGGCCTTCTTTACAGGGACATGCGCCTGGGGGTTGAAGAACACGAGGAATACGGCACCGCTGAAGTTGTCCTGCGCGGACTTGACCTTGAACGCGAGGTTTCCGGTGACTTGTGGACCCTTCATGCGGAAAAAGCCGAGCGCTATGAGAAGCTGAACCGCCTGGAGTCGATCAGGGTGACTCTGGAGACCGTCAGGGGCGATGTCTGGTTGATGGAAGCCCCGGAAGGGACAGCAACGGATGACGGGACGGATATCAGGCTGTTTTCCCTTTCAGCTCGACTGAAGGGGAAAAAGAGGCCTGTTTTCTGGACCGCTCCCCTGGCCCGGTGGGACGGTGAAGCGGAACGCTGGTTTTTCCCCGAAGGAATCAGGCTCTGGAGTGAAAACGTCGAAGTCGAAGGGGCCACCGGAACGCTCCACCCCGATGGCAGAATTAGACTTGAAAAGGGAGCCACCGTCTCATGGCAAAGTCCGTAAGGCTGAAAACGCTCCTCCTGCTATGTGCGGCATTTTTCACGGCGATAGTCCCCTGCGGCGTAGTCCGGGCCGCTGAGCCGCCGGAAGTCCTCCTCGAGGGGGACCGGGTTGTCTACGAACAACAGGAGGATATTGCCTCCGCCGAGGGGAATGTGAAGCTCCGTTACGGAGACCTCCGTGTCTACGCAGACAGGGTTATCTACAAGACGGTGGGAAACACCGTCGAGGCCTTCAGCGGCGAATCGGGACCGTTGACCCTCCTGCAGGGGGCGCAGGAACTCAGGGGTTCCCGCCTTTTCCTGGACCTGGTGTCGGGGGAGGGGAAAATTTTCGACGCCCAGGGGAAATATCCCGCCGAAGAGGGACATGTGTATGCCAACGACGGCACGGTGGAGACGATCAACGTCTCCGGGCTGGAAGAGAGCCGATGGCTCCGGTCTTCCGTTCCGGAGGATGCCATTACAGGTGATCGCGTCTACCGGTGGGAAAACGCCGCCGTAACGAGTTGCCCCCGAAAGCCGCCGCACTATAGCCTGGTTTCCAGGCAGATTGTCGTCCTGCCGGGATATCGCGCGATCGTCCGGAAGCCGAAAGTGTACCTGAAGGAGCAAATGCTTTTTCCATATCCCTTTGACTACATCATCAGCCTCAGGGAGAAAGGTGATGCATCCCCGCTCGTACCGGCGATCCTCTACGACAGCGACAAGGGGATCGGCACCGCCTGGGGGAGTCGTTTCGGGACACGGGCTTTTACGGTTCTGTGGAAGGCGATTTACTGGTCCGACGTTGATTTTGAAGGTTTCCTCTCCCTGGAATACGCATTGTCGGAAAACCTCGGGGTTTATGCAAACCATGAATACAGCTGGAATTCGGAGAGAAATGACAAGCGCCACCGGCCGAGTTGGGGGGCGACCTATGCTGCAAACGGGTGGGAATCCCGCCTGGAGTGGTCACAGGCGGAAAGCGTGACCCTTGAAAAGGACCTTGGAGACACCTTCGAGGGAGTTCTCTGGAAATCCCCGGAATTGACCATACAGTCCCCGGCATATGAGCTGCCCGGGGATGTCGGGAGCGTCAGCTTTACCGGGATCTGGGGTTCCTACGAGACAAGGGCCTTCGAGGGAAACGATGAAGTGTCAGTCGACCGGATCGCGTTTTTGGCTGACCTGGAGGGGTCGGCGACAATAGGGGATCTGCGCCCTTTCTGGGGGGCGAGATACTGGCACCACAGGTATGACGATCCATCGGTTACACAGGAACGGACGGGGGTCTGGATCGGAGTGGAATGGCCCCTTGGTGATCTTGACATGGTTTCGCGCTGGAGTCGGAACTGGGTGGACGGTCGGTCTCCAATGGCCTGGGACAGGTATTTCGGCAGCGAGGCCTTTTACCAGACGGTGAGCCTGTCCCTGACCGAAAGGTGGCGTTTTTCGGCGCGGGGCGGCTACAACCTGGGCACCGATGAACTGGATGAGATGGTTTACCGGCTGGTTTATGACAATAACTGCTGCTACAATGTGCAACTCCGTTTCAGGGATGACCGGACGGTATCCGATGATGACTGGGCGGAACTGCGGCTTGTCCTGACGGCTTTTCCAAGCCATCCGTTTTTCCTTGGGGAAAGGGATTGATCCTTGCAGAAAAGGACGTCCCCAGGGCACCTGGCAGGGGGGGCGCAAGATGAAGATGACGGGCGGAACTTTCTGGAAGGGTCCGGAAGTTGACGTGATTTGCGGAGGCGACAGCCCGGAACGGGAGGTCTCACTCTCGAGCGGGACCGCCGTTCATGAAGCCTTGCTCGAAGCGGGTTTCAGGTCACGGCGCGTCGAGGTCTTCTCGAAAGAGGACACCTTGAAGAAGGTGACTGACTCACAAGCCGATGTGTTCTTTGTCGCCCTTCACGGGGGATGGGGGGAAGACGGCAGGCTCCAGGCGACGCTGGAATTTTTCGGCAAGCATTATACGGGGTCCGGGCCGAAAGCCTGTGCCTGCGCCATGGACAAGATCGTCAGCAAGGCCTTGTTCCACCAGGCCGGTGTCCCGACACCGCCCGCGGTTTTTTTTCACAAGGGATCGCGGGAAATGCCGCCATCGGAAATCGGGGGGATTTTGGACACATGGGGGAAGCTCGTGGTGAAGCCCGCAGGATGCGGGAGCACCGTGGGGGTTTCCATACTCGATGAGCCCGGGGGATTCGGGAAAGCCTTCGAAGAGGCACTGGCCTACGACGAGTCCGTGGTCCTGGAAAAGTTTGTCCCGGGCAAGGAGATCACCGTAACCGTCTGGCAGGATGAGAAAGCCACCCGTGCCCTCCCTGCGGTGGAAATCAGGCCGAAGAAAGGCTTTTACACTTACGAGGCCAAGTATGTTCCCGGGACGACGGAGTATTTTTGTCCAGCGCCAATGGACCAAAAAACAGCTTCCGCCGTCGCGGAGGCCGCCGTTGCGGCCCACCGTGCCCTGGGCTGCAGGATTTACAGCCGGGTGGACCTCAGGCTTTCTCCCGAAGGGCATCCGTTCGTGCTGGAAGTGAATACGGCTCCGGGGATGACGGCGACCAGCCTGGTGCCCAAGGCGGCCGCCGCTTCCGGATGGAGCTTTGCCGAGTTGTGCGATCGCATCGTGTCGGGTTCCGTTGCGGCCGTAAAAAGGGGCGCGCCTCTTTTTTGAAGCGCGCCCCTTGACGTCCTGAACGGGCTTTCACGAAATACAGATGTCCTTGATGCGGAATTTCCTCATTCCCTTGGGAACCTTGACGGCCACTTCATCGCCGACGGATTTGCCGAGAACGGCCTGTCCGACGGGGCTTGCAGCGGATATCCGGTTTGCCTTGGGGTCGGATTCCTCGGAACCGACGATGATGTAGGAAAGTTCCTTCTTGCTGTCAAGGTCCAGGAGCGTTACCTTTGTCCCCAGACTGACCTTGCTGGTGTCGAGGTCCTTGGCATCGACGACCCTGGCCTTGCTCAACTGGTATTCCAGCCACTGGATCCGGCTTTCGAGTTTCGCCTGGGCGTCCTTGGCCGCCTGGTATTCGGCGTTTTCGCTGAGGTCGCCGAAGCTTCGGGCTTCCTCAAGCATCCTGGAAATCTCCTGACGCCCCTCACTGCGGAGTCGTATGAGCTCGGAACGGAGTTTCTCATACCCTTCCCTTGTCAAGACGGTCTGTTCTGTCAAGGTTTGTTCGGCCATGCAATCAGCCTCCCTGGAAGCATCCAGTATGTGACGGCGTATTTTATCAGACTCTGCAGGATTGCGCAACGTCTTGACAATCCTTTCCGAAAGGGGTATAAGTTCTGGATATTTAAAAATTTTTCAGAATCCAATAGCGCCAAAAGCGATGAAGAGGACGAGTAGCTTCGAAAGGGCGGACAGAGATGGGGGTTCACCGGCTGAAAAGCTCCTTCCGCAACCGTTGAAGCGAAAACCCCCTCCGAGCTGGATCCGAGGCCCTTGCAAAGGGATAAGGTGACGGGGATTCGCCCCTGACAGCGAAGCAAGCGCCGCAGGTGCCCCGGCTTCGGGGAACAGGCGGAAGCGGAGTGGAACCGCGGGAAGATATCTGAAGGCCCTTCCCGTCTCCTGCAGGAGACGGGAAGGGCCTTTTTTTTCGGGATCAAAGGACAGAAGGAGGTTGACAGAAATGACGGGAATACTTGCACGATACGAACAACTGTTTCCCCTGACACCCGGTACGCCGCGGCTGGACCTCGGCGAGGGCGGCACGCCTCTCGTTCCCTTCCGGCGGATCGGGGACCGTTTCGGGATCGAGCTGTACGGGAAATTTGAAGGGGCGAACCCGACGGGTTCCTTCAAGGACCGGGGGATGGTCCTGGCGGTATCAAAAGCCCTTGAGGAGGGCGCAAGGGCCATTGTCTGCGCCTCTACGGGAAACACCTCGGCCTCGGCCGCCGCCTACGCCGCCCGTGCGGGGATCCCCTGTCATGTCCTGCTTCCCGCCGGCAAGGTCGCTTTGGGGAAGCTTGCCCAGGCCGTTATCCACGGCGCAAAGGTGATCGCCGTCAGGGGGGATTTCGACAGGGCGCTGGAACTCGCACGGGAAGTGGCTTCAAAGCGGAACCTGGCCCTCGTCAATTCCGTCAATCGCTACCGGCTGTGGGGGCAGCGAAGCGGTGCCTGGGAGACCTGTGACA
>JBNGCT010000063.1:0-9820 GCA_049974965.1 Thermovirgaceae bacterium | reverse complement strand
GGCCAATCGTCCCGATGTTCAAGTGAGGCTTCGATCTGTCAAAATGTGCCTTCGCCATCTTTCATTCCCTCCCTGATAACACTCATTGTTATTGGTCTATACTGCTGTTTTCTAGCGGTCCAGCAGTTGTTCCGCCAAAGTCTGCGGCACTTCCTCGTAGTGGGAAAACTGCATCGAATAGGATGCCCTTCCGGAAGTCTTGCTCCTCAGGTCCGTCGCGTAGCCGAACATCTCCGAAAGGGGCACATGGGCGTTGACGATTCTCGTATTCCCACGCATTTCCATTCCCTCGACGTGCCCCCGCCTTCCGGACAGGTCGCCCATGACATCGCCGAGATAATCTTCAGGGGTCACGACTTCGACGTGCATGATCGGCTCCATAAGAACCGGATTCGCCCGCTTCATGGCTTCCTTGAACGCCATGGATGCTGCGATCTTGAAAGCCATTTCCGAACTGTCGACCTCGTGGAAACTTCCGTCGACGAGGGCCGCCTTGATGCCTATCACCGGGTATCCGCCCAGGATACCCGTACCGACGGCTTCCTCGAGCCCCTTCTGCACGGCGGGAATGAATTCCTTCGGTATCGCCCCGCCGACGATCCTGTTGTCAAATTCAAAGCCTTTTCCGTCCGAAAGAGGTTCCAGTTCCAGAACCACGTGGCCGTACTGCCCCCGTCCTCCTGACTGTCGCACGAACCTGCCTTCCGCCGAGGAGGCGTTCTTGATCGCCTCGCGGTAGGCCACCTGTGGCCTGCCGACCTTGACGTCCACGCCGTACTCCCGCTT
This sequence comes from Thermovirgaceae bacterium, assembly GCA_049974965.1. Taxonomy (GTDB): domain Bacteria; phylum Synergistota; class Synergistia; order Synergistales; family Thermovirgaceae; genus UBA1876. Next base: position 9,034 of record JBNGCT010000063.1, on the reverse strand, counting down.
GAGACGATCCACGATGATCTCCAGGTGGAGTTCTCCCATGCCTGAAATGACGGTCTGCCCGGTCTCTTCGTCGGTCTTCACCCTGAAGGTGGGGTCTTCCTCTGCAAGTCCCGTAAGGCCCTTCGAAAGCTTGACCTGGTCGGCCTTGCTCATCGGTTCCACCGACAGCGAAATGACCGGTTCAGGGAAGGCCAGCGTCTCGAGAATAACCGGTTTCTTTTCGCTGCAGAGGGTGTCCCCTGTTTTCGTTGCCTTGAGCCCGGGAAGCGCCACGATCATACCGGTCTCCGCCAGTTCCAGTTCTTCCCGCTTGTTGGCATGCATCCTCAGGATCCGGCCGACCCGCTCCCTGCCCCGGGTCGTCGTGTTCAGGAGGCTCTCGCCGCTGTGAACGGTTCCCGAATAGATACGGCAGTATACGAGCCGACCCACGAAGGGATCGACGACGATCTTGAAGGCCAGGGCGGCAAAGGGCTCGTCCACATCGGGCTTGAGCGTCACCGCGTCGTCCGAATCCGGGTGAATCCCCTTGACGGGCGGCAGTTCAAGAGGGCTCGGCAGGTACTCAACCACGGCGTCAAGCAAGGGCTGGACTCCCTTGTTCTTGAAAGCCGAACCGCAGGTCACCGGGAATATGTTGAGATTTATCGTGTTCTCCCTGACCGCGCGGCGGAGCATTTCCCCGGGAACGACCTCCCCGTCCAGGAAAAGGACCATGATCTCCTCGTCAAAATCCGCAAGAGTTTCCACCAGGACTTCCCTCGCGAACTGCGCCTCCTCGAGAAGTTCCGGCGGAATGTCCACCTCTTTCGGCTGGGAGCCGAGCTCGTCGTGATAGAGAATCGCCTTGAATTTCACAAGGTCCACGACGCCGCTGAAACTGTCTTCCACGCCGATGGGCATCTGGATCGGTACAGCCCGGGCCCCGAGTTTCTCTTTCATCTGCGAGACCACCGAGGCAAAATCGGCGCCAACGCGATCCATCTTGTTCACAAAGGCGACTCTCGGAACGTGATACTTGTCGGCCTGACGCCAGACCGTTTCCGACTGGGGTTCCACACCCCCGACGGCGCAGAACACCGCAACGGCTCCATCAAGGACTCTCATGGAGCGTTCAACCTCGACGGTGAAGTCCACGTGGCCGGGTGTATCAATAATATTTATCTGATGATTCCGCCAGAAACAGGTCGTCGCCGCGGAGGTTATGGTGATGCCCCGCTCGCGTTCCTGCTCCATCCAGTCCATGGTGGCGGCGCCTTCATGGACCTCGCCCATCTTGTGCTTGCGGCCGGTATAGAACAGGATGCGCTCTGTGGTCGTCGTCTTCCCGGCATCGATATGAGCGGCAATCCCGATGTTTCGTATGTTTTTCAGATTAAATTCAGACACGTCAACTCACCACCCCGCCGGGCAGACTTTCCGCAGTTGTCCTCCGGCACATCCGTTCCACCCGGGCTACCAGCGATAATGCGCAAAGGCCCTGTTCGCTTCGGCCATCCTGTGGGTGTCTTCCTTCTTCTTTATGGTGCTGCCTTCGCCCTTGTAGGCATCGACAAGCTCCCGCGCAAGTCTCTCCGTCATGGGCATGCCGGACCGACCCCGCGCGTACTGAAGGATCCATCTTGTCGCCAGCGCCTGCGCCCTTGCCGGCTGGACCTCGACAGGAACCTGGTACGTCGCCCCCCCGACACGTCTCGGGCGGACCTCGACGACAGGCCGGGCATTTTCCATGGCTTTTTCGAAGACATCCACGGGGTCCGTGTTCAATCGCTTTGCCGCCAGATCAAGGGCATCGTAAATGATCCGCTCGGCAAGGCTTTTTTTTCCGTCCTTCATGATGGAATTGACAAACCGCGCAACTTCAGGGCTTCCGTATTTCGGGTCCGGCTGTACTTCCCGTTTCCGGACATGTCCTTTCCTTGGCATTTATCCAGCAGCCTCCTTCGGTTATTTGGGCCGGCGTGCGCCGTACTTGGACCGGCTCTGTCGCCTGCCCTCGACCCCGCCACAGTCGAGCGTTCCCCGCACGATATGGTACCGGACACCGGGCAAGTCCTTGACACGGCCTCCCCTGACGAGGACGACGGAGTGCTCCTGCAGGTTATGACCCACACCTGGAATATATGAAGTCACCTCGATACCGTTGGTCAGTCGTACCCTCGCGACCTTCCTCAAGGCCGAGTTCGGCTTCTTCGGGGTTACCGTGTACACCCTCGTGCACACACCTCTTCTCATGGGATTCCGTTGGAGCGCAGGTGCGCTTGAACGCTCCTGCTTCTCGAAACGGCCTTTCCTGATAAGCTGATTGATTGTCGGCACGCAACTCCCTCCTCCAGGGAAAATGATTATTTTATTGCTTTTCATCCTGTCCAGCCGGTTCGGTTCCGATTCCCGCAACCGCAGCCGGCCTGTCGATGCAGCAGGCCCTTCCAAGGGATTGCCGCGATGAGACCCATTCCACCGAAATCCCTGCAGCCACTGCTTCCCGCTCGATCGGGGCCGTCAGCGCCGTCTCGGCATCCCTGGCCAGAAAAACCTTGCTAACCTTGCCGGCCTTCAGGGCCCGGACCAACTTTTTCGTTCCGACCAGCCGCGAACTCACAGCCAACTCGTTCAAGGGCACAAGCATCCCCCCTTGAAAGGACACCGGCAAATGATAACAACGCCGCATGAACGTGTCAAGACGGCCGGCGGAACGTGAAGCCCTTCCTGCCCGCTAGATGTCTCTGACCGGTTCCGCCGCAGCCCTTTCGGGTTCTTTTTCCTCTTCAGCGGACACGATCTCCACCTTCCGGTATTCTTCCGAACCGGTACCGGCGGGAATGAGGTGTCCGATAATCACGTTCTCCTTCAATCCCTTGAGGTCATCGAAATCGCCCCTCACGGCGGCTCCGGCAAGGACCTGGGCCGTCTGCTGGAACGACGCCGCGCTCAGGAAACTGTCGGTAGCCAGCGCGGCCTTGGTAATACCGTGGATCACGGGTTTCCACAAAGGCTCCTCCCTGAGGCGCCTGACGAAAGAAACACGGTGAATCAGGTTTTTCGTTTCCGACTGTGTGGAAATGGGCCGCACGACAAGTTCATCGGGATCCGCCGCGACAATGGTGTCGAGAACCTGGTGGTTGACTTCCTTGCCTGCCCTGGCGACGACATTCATCTTGCGGTCGGCGACATCCTCGAGCAGAACCTTCCCGTAGGCAACGTCCGTCAGTACCTCATGCAGGATTGAATCCCGCGTATGGATCTGGCCTTCGATCTCAACAGCCGCGAGGTCCCCCTCTACCAGCCCCCGCACAACCCTTCCATCCACCATGTGGGATATGTCGGACACTTCATTGCCGTCGGCATCGATCGCCTTGGAAAGCGGTCTGCCCCACACCTTGTCGATGAGGGTTTTCTGCATGGCATCGGGGATGGTGACCGTCTCCGGCGCCCTCCATACCTTGATATGGTGGACGTTCAGGCGACGGAGTTTTTCCGCCGTCCCGGCGGTCAAAAGCTGGTCCTTGTCGGCCACAGTTTCGTCGCCGTCTTTTACATCCTCGGCGAGATAGGCCTTTTCCTCGAGGGACTCCAGGACATCCAGGTCCCGCACCCAGATATCGACGGGGGCATTTCTTGTTACCAGCATGAGCTGCCCCATGGTCAGGACGGAACCCGCTTCGATGGTCTTTCCGTCTTCGACGTCGACGGATTCGATGAGCTCAAGCCCCTCCATCTCGCGTCTGAAGGAGGCTTCACCGAGGATCAGTCGCAGGTGGCCCTCGTCGTCGACGAGACCGATTTCCGTCACACCCGTACCCGGTCTCAGGATCTGCCTGATGCTGCGTTCATCCAGCTTCTCACCCTTGAAAGGCAACGCGTTTTCGAGATTCCCCTGCCCCTGGATGTCTTTCAGCACTTTCCCCTTTATCTTCGTGATGGCTTCGTCGAGGTAGCGGTTGTTGTCGGACCGGATTTCCTCAACTTCCTTCACGAAATCCCTGTACCAGACAAGTTCGTTGGCCACGAAGGAGCTGTCCCCTTCTTCGGCGATCCTCACCCTGTTGACAGGTGCCACCTTCCTGAGAATCACCTCGATATGCTTGTTGTTGATCGAAACGCCCTGGGAGCGATAGACAGCCTGGATGTTGTCGACCAGGTAGTGCTGCACTTCTTCCAGCCCGCTGACTTCGAGAATCTGCTGCGGATCGGGATAGCCCTCCGTGAGGGCCTGCCCCTTTTCGATCTGCTGACCTTCCTCGACAAGGAGGTTCTGCGATGCGGGGACATTGTAGGAAATCTTCTGCTCGTTTCCGCTTTCGTCGGTGGACGTCACGAAAACCTTTCTCTTTCCTTCCATTTCCCTGATCTCGGTAACCACGCCTTCCTTGTAGGCGAGCAGGGCGACTTTTTTGGGGCGCCGGACTTCGAACAGCTGTTCGATTCTCGGGAGACCCTGGGTGATATCCTCCCCAGTCAGGCGCACTCCGCCCGTGTGGAAGGTCCTCATTGTGAGCTGCGTGCCCGGTTCCCCGATGGACTGTGCGGCGACGACACCGACGGTTTCACCAATGGCCACGGGTTGCCTGGATGAAAGGTCAGTTCCGTAGCATTTCTGGCACACGCCGTTCTGCAACGCGCAGGTCATGGGGCTTCTGACCCAGACTTCCTCCAGGCCGGCGCTCTCGAGCCGGGAGGCTATGTCATTGGTAATAGTCTCTCCGCCCCGGATGATGAGCTCTCCCGTTTCCGGGTGCCTGACGTCTTGCAGAACGGTCCTTCCCGCGATCCGTTCGCTGAGGTGGATCACGATCTTGCCATCCTGCTTCAGGGGCTTTATACGGATTCCCTGATCCGTACCGCAATCCTCTGCAGTCACGATAAGATCCTGCGCCACGTCGACCAGGCGCCGGGTCAAATACCCCGACTTTGCCGTCCTCAGGGCTGTGTCGGCAAGCCCTTTCCTCGCCCCGTGGGTCGAGATAAAATATTCCAGCATGTTCAGTCCCTCGCGGAAGTTGGAGACAATCGGGTAGTCAATGATGCGGCCCGAAGGATCCGCCATCAGGCCACGGATGCCTGCCATCTGCGCGATCTGGCTCTTGCTTCCCCTGGCTCCCGATTCCACCATCATCCTGAGCGGGTTTGACTCTTCCATATTCGCGAGGATGGAATCGGCCGCTTCCCTGGAAGCTTCGGACCAGAGGGTTTCCTTCTGCCTCAGGTATTCATCCTCTGTCAAAATGCCCATTTCGTACTGGGATGACAGTTCCTTTTCCTGTTCCAGGGCCGTCTCGACAATGACTTTCTTCTTCGGCGGTATCAGCAGGTATTTGAGCCCCAGGCTCAGCCCGCTGACGGTCGCCCAATGGTAGCCGAGGGACTTGACCGCGTCGAGTGTCTTTACCAGCTTTTCCCTGCCAACCTTGTCGTAGGCTGTATCAATCAGAAGACCCAGGGTCTTCTTGTTCATCTGCTTGTTGATATACCGTAGTTCCTCGGGGATAACGCTGTTGAAAAGCACTCTTCCCGGCGAGGTCTCGATCCATTCGTCCTTGACCTTGAGACGGATCCTGCTGTTGGCATGGACTACGCCATGGTCGAGGGCACACAGGACATCGTCGATATCCGTAAAAGCAGAACCTTCACCTTTCATCCCGTCGCGCATGCCTGTCAGGTAATGCATCCCGAGGACGATATCCTGCGAGGGAGTCACCACGGCTTTCCCGCTGGCGGGAGAAAGCAGGTTTTTCGCGGAGAGCATGATCATCTGGGCCTCTACCCTTGCCTCTATGGAAAGCGGGACATGCACGGCCATCTGGTCTCCGTCGAAGTCGGCATTGAAGGCCGAACAGACGAGAGGATGAAGACGAATGGCCTTCCCTTCCATCAGGACCGGCTCGAAGGCCTGGATCCCCAGCCTGTGAAGCGTCGGGGCGCGGTTCAGCAGGACGGAATGCCCCTGGATGACCTCCTCGAGGATTCCCCATACATCCTCCCGGCCGCGGTCGATGACGCGCTTTGCACTCTTCACATTCGGCGCAAGTCCGCGTTCGACGAGCTTTTCAATGACAAAGGGTTTAAAGAGCTCAAGGGCCATCTGCTTCGGCAACCCGCACTGGTGGAGCTTCAGGTTCGGACCGATGACGATGACCGATCTTCCGGAATAGTCCACCCGTTTTCCGAGAAGGTTCTGACGGAACCTCCCCTTCTTGCCCCGCAAGAGGTCGGTGAGGCTCTTCAGGGGCCTGTTGCCCGCTCCAAGGACAGCCTTCCCCATGCGACCGTTGTCCACCAGGGCATCCACCGATTCCTGAAGCATCCTTTTCTCGTTGCGGATGATAATCTCGGGGGCACGAAGCTCCTGGAGCTTCCTGAGCCTGTTGTTTCTGTTGATAACCCGTCGGTACAGGTCGTTGAGATCAGACGTTGCGAAGCGTCCGCCGTCAAGCTGCACCATGGGACGGAGTTCAGGCGGGATGACCGGCAGAACCTCGAGAACCATCCAATCGGGTTTGCTGTCGCTTTTGTGAAAATCCTCGACGACCTGGAGCCGCTTGATGAGTTTTCGCTTTTTCTGCCCCGTTGTCTCGGCGATCTCCTCCCGGAGAGAAGCGCTGAGCTCCTCGAGATCGAGTTTCTTCAAAAGCAGGACGACGCCTTCCGCCCCGATTCCCGCCTCAAATTCCTTGTCATAGGCGGCACAGAGCTCCTGTTCCCGCTCGAGAATGATGGATCCCGTCTCGAAGGGCGAATCACCGCCGTCGACGACGATGTAGCAGGGGTCCTCGATGGTGACGGTTTCAGGCTGAACTGCGAACCTTCCCGGGTACTTCTGGAAGAAGAGCTGATATTCACTGGAGGAGATCACGTCACCTTTTGTGAAGGGAAGGTGAGAAACCGCCGTCACCACGAAACCCTCCTGGTTTCCTGCCATTGCACGCTCCGTCTGCGGCTCGTTCCCCTCTTTTTTCAGGGCGTCCAGTTCTGAACGGGACAGGATGCGGCCTTCCTCGTATCTTCCGTCTTCAGAGGTTTCCCTCACCCTGAAAGCCGGTTCCACGTGAAAGAGGGAGTCACCGAAGTCACGCTTCAGGAGTCCAACCTGTTCGGCGGAGATGACATCCCCCTCATTCACCGGCACGTCATCCGCCTGGGTCACCCTGTAGGCTTCCTCGGACTTGAACTTGTGATCGAAATGACGGTGAATCCTCTCCTCGCAAGCGGCTATGAGATCGCCTCTTTTGAGAAGGTCGGTCCTCCTGCCCTCGATGACAACCTTGTAGACGGGCTCCCTTCGCCTGGTGGGAGCGAAATAGACAACCTTCTCGAGATCCTTCGTCGAAGTGCCCAAAAGGAGGCTCAGGCGGCTGGGTATCCCCCTCAGGTACCAGATATGGATAACCGGTGCGGCAAGCTCTATGTGCCCCATGCGTTCCCGTCGGACACGGCTGTCGGCAATTTCCACGCCACACCTGTCGCAGACGACCCCCTTGAATTTCGGTCCGCTGCGTTTGTATTTTCCACAGGCGCACTCGTAGCTTTTCGTCGGGCCGAAAATGCGCTCGCAAAAAAGCCCGTCTTTCTCGGGTCTCAGCGTCCTGTAATTAATCGTCTCCGGCTTTTTGACCTCTCCACTGGAAAGCCCGCGGATTTTCTCGGGGCTGGCCAGCTTGATCCGGACTCCAGCAATTTCCTTTCGGCTCATTTATCCATCAGCCCCCTCTTTCGAGTCCCGGTCCTGCCCCTTGCGGCCATCCTGGTCCGGATCGATGAACATTTCCTCCATGCGGCGCGCGGGGCTCTTTTCGGCGCGTTCTGTCCGTCCGCGCCCGGGCCGGGCGAAAGATTCCTCCTCGTCCTCGTAGACAAGTTCTCCATGACTCCCGTCATCATAGGAAATTTCCACATCAAGGCCGAGTCCCTGCAGTTCCTTGACGAGCACCCTGAAACTTTCCGGGACACCCGGATCGGACAGGTTCTGCCCCTTGACGATCCGCTCGTATGTTTTCAGCCGGCCCCTGATGTCATCGGACTTGACGGTCAACATCTCCTGAAGCACATGGGACGCCCCGTAGCCTTCAAGAGCCCAGACTTCCATTTCGCCGAAACGCTGTCCGCCGAACTGGGCCTTTCCGCCCAAAGGCTGCTGGGTAATCAGACTGTAGGGTCCGATGGACCTCGCGTGAATCTTGTCGTCCACGAGGTGGATAAGTTTCATCATGTACATGGAACCCACCGTGACGGGATATTCCATGGGCTCTCCCGTCCGGCCGTCATACAGGGTAATGCTTCCGTCCTCGGTGAGCCAGGGGAAACCTTCCTTGCGCAGGTCATCGATCAGCTCGAAGATCTCGTCCTCCTTCGCACCCTCGAAAACCGGCGTCGACACGTACCAGTCCCGCTCTTCGGCGACGAAGCCCATGATGGTCTCCAGCACCTGGCCGAGATTCATCCGGCTCGGGACACCGAGGGGGTTCAGCACAACATCGATGGGCGTCCCGTCGGGCAGGTAGGGCATGTCCTCTTCGGAAAGTATCCTGGAGACGACGCCCTTGTTCCCGTGTCGTCCGGCCATCTTGTCACCCACGGTGATCTTTCTGAGCTGTGCCACGTAGACCTTGACGACCTCGTTTACTCCGGGACTGAGTTCGTCGCCGTTTTCCAACCTGCTCAGGCGCTTGACGGCGACCACCTTTCCACCTTCGCCGTGGGGTATCCTGAGGGATGTGTCACGGACTTCCCTCGCTTTTTCACCGAAAATGGCACGAAGCAGTTTCTCCTCGGGAGTCTGGTCCGTCTCCCCTTTCGGGGTAACCTTCCCCACAAGGATATCGCCGGCGAGGACTTCGGCCCCGACCCGAACGACACCGGTTTCATCGAGATTTTTCAGGGCGTCTTCGCCGACGTTGGGAATATCCCTGGTGATTTCCTCGGGCCCGAGCTTCGTGTCGCGGGCTTCCATCTCGTACTCCTCGATATGTATGGAGGTGTACATGTCTTCCTTGACTAGGCGCTCACTCACAAGGATGGCGTCCTCGTAGTTGTACCC
>JBNGCT010000062.1:0-10028 GCA_049974965.1 Thermovirgaceae bacterium | reverse complement strand
CCACCTCCCCGGGGCCCCACCTTTTTCAGCGGCTTGTTTCTTTCACCGAATCAATAAAATCCTTCAGGCCCAGCCGGTAATCCTCCCCGGTGAGTATGAACCCCCCGTTATGGTCACCCTTGATCCGGAGAAAGGCCTTCGGTTCCCTTGCGGCCTCGAAAAGCGCCTCACCGTAACGATAGGGAATGATTTCGTCGTCCGGGCTGTGGACCACCAGGACCGGGCAGTTGATAACGTCCAGGCATGCCTTCGTGTCAAAAGCCTTGCCGACGATATGTCCCGTGGGCAAAAAGGGGAAGTACCTCCTTCCGATATCAGCCAAGGAGGGGAAGGTCGATTCCAGGATCAGCGCCGCTGGGGTCTGTTCCTTGGCCACTTTCGCGGCCACAGCACCTCCCAGGGAGCGCCCGAAGAAGACGATGCGAGACAGGTCGTACCCCTTCCGCCGGAGGACATCCAGGGCGGCCCTGCCGTCCCAGTACAGTCCTTCCTCCGAGGGTTTCCCCATGCTTTTTCCATACCCCCTGTAATCGAAGAGAAAGACATCCATCCCGATGCGGTGGAAGACCCGCACCGATTCCATCCTGTAGGAGATATTGCCCGCATTCCCGTGAAAGAAGAGCACAGCCATGGAATCTTTTTCCCCGGAGGGGATGTACCATCCGTTCAACCAGACACCGTCGGCGGCCCTGAAATCGATTTCCTCATATCTCAGGCCCGTCTCCAGCGGAGTGATGGCAATCTGCGCCGTCGGCTGGTAAAGAAGACGGTCATAGAAAAGATAGGCTCCTATGGTGACCGAAAGATAGGTAACAGCAAGGACAAGGACCAGCCTGAACAGGTTCACAGCGCAGCCGCCCCCCTTTTCAGGCCAGCGCCGGGGCGAAACGCCGGTAGACCCAGACGTGGGCGGAAAAGGTGACGGGCACGGTGACGAGAAGGCCCAGGCCAAACAAAAGGGATCCCAGGATATTCAGCCCGATCATCACCAGGCCGAAGAAAAGCAGACCCCATCTCGACCCTTTTGTGAGGGCGGCGCTTTCGCGAAGGGCCGCGACGGGCCCGAGGCGGCGGTCGATGATCAGGTAGGGGGCGAACTGACAGGCGACGCCCAGGTAGACACCGGGTACGACAAGAAGCACCATGCCGATGCCCACAAGCAGGGAATACAGGAGCGTCCCGAAAAAGTACGGGATATACCGGTTGCCGATCCGGCTGAATTCGGAAAGCGATGCGTATCCCCTGTCATAGATCCCCAGGCAGGCTAGTATAACCGCCATCGCCACGGCGACACGAAAGAGCCCCGCGACAAGCTCCAACAGGGCCGCCTGCGGGGACCCGTCAGGGAGCGATCCGGCCCATCCCTCAAGAAGCACCAGCGGCACGCCCGCGAGCAGAAGGAGACCGATGAAAAAAACCACGTTCCGCCTGAAGGCTTCCCATCCGTACCGGAACGCCTCGCTGACAGGGACCTGGACGATCATTCTTCCAACCTCCCGGCTTTTTTTCACTAGCCTTCGTATTCCCTTGCCTTCTCCCTGCCGGAAAGCACGCGCAACGCCCCTTCCGCGAGAGCTTTCATCTCGTCCTCACCGGGGTACACCTTCACGGGGCCGATGAAGGCAACCCGCCCTGCGATTTCGGCGGTAAAGGCTTCGCTGTAGGCAAGTCCGCCGGTGAGCACCACCAGGTCCACCTCACCTTTCAAAACGGCCGCCCGCGCTCCGATCTCCTTTGCCACGCCATAGGCCATCGCCCGGAAAACAAGGTCGACCTTCTCGTCACCTTCCTGACGCAAACGCTCGACCTCGCGAAGGTCGTTGGTCCCCAGGTGCGCGACCAGACCACCGCCCCCGGTGATCCGTTTCAAGATCTCCCCCATCTCTTTCGTCCCGCTGAAGGCAAGCTTCACAAGCTCTCCGGCCGGGAGGGAGCCCGCCCGCTCGGGAGTAAAGGGGCCTTCTCCGTCGAGGGCGTTGTTCACATCAATCACGTTTCCCTTCTCGTGGGCACCGACGGATATGCCGCCCCCCATGTGGGCCACGATGAGGTTCACCTCGTCATATTCCCTGCCCATCTCGGCGGCGGCGCGTCTGGCGACGGCTTTCTGGTTCAGGGCATGAAAAATGGACCGCCTTTCGATCCCGGGAAAACCGGAGAGCCTTGCTTCCTCCATGAGCTCGTCGACCACCACGGGATCGACGATGAAGGCCGGTTTCCCCCCGGCCTCGTCGGCGATGCGTTTCGCCAGGGGAGCCCCCAGATTGCTCGCGTGGGAGCCGAAGGTGCAGCTTGTGAGATCATGAAGCATCTTTTCGTTCACAGCATAGGTCCCGCCGGGGATGGGCCGCAACAGGCCTCCCCTCCCGACAACGGCGTCCAGGGAGGACACCTCCGCCCCCCGTGCGGTGAGGGCCTTCATGATCTCCTCGAAACGGAAGGGTTCCTGGGCGGGAATGCCCGGATAATGCTGCAGCACGTCCACATCATATCGCTGTGTTTCGTTCCAGACCTCCCGGTCGTTCTCGAAAAGGGCGATCTTGGTGCTCGTCGAACCGGGGTTGATGGCGAGGATCACCAATGAGTCCATCGCAGCAATACCTCCTCGTCGGGGGCAAGAAGGGGCCGTCACTTTTTTCTCGCGCCGGCCCGCAGGTGTTTTTACCCTTTCTGGTGTGCTGACAGTGCAACGGCCGAGGCTATGGAAAGGAGTTTTGTCTCCGCCGTGTCGGAACGGCTCGTGAGCACCACCGGCGCCTTGGCGCCGAGGACAAGGCCGGCTGTCTTGTTGTTGCTGAAGTAGACGATCGCCTTGGCCATCATGTTTCCGGCCTCGATGTCCGGAACCAGGAGGATGTCGGCGTTGCCGGCGACTTCCGACTCGATTCCCTTGTGCTTCGCCGATTCCTCGCTGATGGCATTGTCCAGTGCGAAGGGACCGTCGACGATGCAGCCTTTGATCTGCTTCCTGCGGTACATCTGGGAGAGGGTGGCCGCATCCAGGGTGCAGGGCATGTCGGGATTCACCACTTCGACGGCGGCGAGGACCGCGACTTTCGGCATATCGATTCCGAAGGCATGGGCCAGGTCCACCGTATTGTTGAGGATATTCACCTTGGTCGCCAGATCGGGATACATGTTGAAGGCAGGATCGCAGATGAAAAAGAGCCTGTTGTACCCCTCGACCTGGTGGATATATACGTGAGAAAGGGTCCCTCCCGTCCTGAGACCCACTTCCTTGTTGAGAACGCCCCTGAGGAAGTTGGCCGTGGAGATCATGCCTTTCATGAGGATGTCAGCCTTGCCGGAGGAGACGAGCTTGACGGCTTCAATGCCGACCTGCTTCTGGTCTCCCTTGACGTCCACGATCTCGTAGTCGCCTGAATCGATCCCCATCGATTCCGCCACGGACTGTATCCTGTCGGCGTCACCGACGAGGAAGGCTTCGGCCACGCCCTCCTTGCGGGCGTTCTCGACGGCTTCCATGACTTCGGCATCCTCGGCGAGGGCCACGGCGATCTTTTTGGGGCCCACTTGCTGTGCGTACTTCAGAAGTCCTTCAAGTGACCTGATCTGTTTCATATCACTGGTACCTCCCTGTAGTTTTTTCCTGTCTTTCCTGTGCTGGTATCCTGGGTATCTTTTGAGGCCTCTCGGCCTTGATTGACTGGCAGACCGCTTTTAGCCGCGCTTTGCCAGCAATGCTCCCAGTGCAATAGAATGCAGTTTCGTGGCCGCCGTGTCAAACCGGCTTGTCAGCACCACGGGGCACCGGGCTCCGAGGATGACCCCGGCTCCCACGCCCCCTGCCATGTAGAGCATGACCTTGCCCATCATGTTGCCGGCCTCGATGTCGGGGACAAGGAGGATGTCGGCCCTTCCCGCCACTTCCGACTCGATGCCCTTGTGCCTCGCCGACGCCTCGCTGACGGCATTGTCCAGGGCGAGAGGCCCGTCGAGGACGCAGTCTTTTATCTGCTTTCGCCGGTTCATCTGCGTCAGGGCGGCGGCATCAAGCGTGCAGGGCATGTCCGGATTCACCACCTCCACGGCTGCCAGGGCCGCCACTTTCGGCTGTTCGATTCCCAGACTCCGGTAGCAGGCCACGGCGTTCTCGACGATAACCTGTTTCGTCTTGAGGTCAGGGTACATGCTCATGCCGCCGTCGGTCATGGCGAAAACACGGTCCATTTTCGGAATGTGAAAGAGAAACAGGTGGGAAAGCAGCGATCCGGCCCTCAACCCCCATTCCTTGTTGAGCACCGCCTTCAGGAGCGTCGCCGTCTTGACGTTGCCCTTCATCAGGAGGTCGGCGTCCCCCGAGGAGACCGTCTTCACCGCCATCCCCGCGGCGGCGGCCTCGTCAGGCGCTTCGACCACCTCGAAACCGGAAAGGTCGATGCCGAGATCCTTCGCAATGGTTTCCATCCTGCCCCGGTCGCCGAAAAGGACCGGTTCGACCACGCCTTTTTTCGCCGCATCGTGGACGGCTTCAAGGACATCCACACCCTGGGCCGCCGCCACGGCCAGCCGCATGGTGCTGCCCGAGGTACTGCCTTCGATCAGGAAATCCAGGTTCTGAAAGGTCATACGTTACGCCTCCCGTTTGATGGATTCTCCGTATATCCTCGGCTGTTCCTCTCCTCGAAGCACCCGCAGGGCTCCCTGGTTCAGGGCGCTCATCTCGTCTTCTCCCGGGTAAATCAGGACCGGGGCTATCCACTGGATCCGCTCCTGGATCAGCCGGATGAAACCGCTGTCATGGGCAACGCCCCCGGTGATCAGGATCGCGTCCAGTTGCCCCTTCATGGCCACGGCATAGGAAGCGATCTCCTTGGCGATCTGCAGGGCCATGGACCTGTAAACCACTCCAGCGAATTCATCCTCGGCTTCGATTCGTTTTTTGACCTCGCGCATGTCACTGGTCCCCAGGTATCCCATGACGCCGCCCTTGCCGACAAGTCGTCGCCGAACATCCTGAAGGGTATGTTCACCACTGAAACAGAACCGGACCAGATCGCCCGCGGGAACCCCTCCCGCACGTTCCGGAGAAAAAGGCCCGAACTCGTTGGCATTGTTGACGTCGATCATCCGGCCTTTGCTGTGGGCGCAGATGGTGATCCCTCCCCCGAGATGGGCCACGACGACGTCCAGTTCATTCCATGCCTTGTCAAGGTCCTTCGCGGCAAGCCTCACCGTGGCCTTGACGTTCAGCGTATGGGCAAGGGAGTGCTTCGGGAGTTCCGGGAGGCCTGTTATGCGGGATATGTCATCCATTTCATCGACGGCGACGGGATCAACGATAAAGGCCGGTATCCCTCTCGGTTCCGCAATGGCCTTCGCAATGACCCCACCGAGGTTCGATGCATGCTCCCAGGGCTTGCCCCGCCTGAGATGCTCGAGCATCAGCTCATCGACGGTGTAGGTCCCGCCGGGGATGGGGTCGACGATTCCGCCTCGCCCCACGACGGCGGACAGGGCATCGAGATCAAATTCCTTCTCCGCCACGGTCCTCTCGATGGTCTGAAGCCGGTACTCATACTGCGCGACAACGTTCGGAAAGGCTCCGATTTTTTCGGGGTCGTGGGACACCGTTTCCTGCCAGCTTTTCTCGTCGTCGAGAAACCATGCGATTTTCGTGCTCGTCGATCCCGGGTTGATCGCCAGCACCTGAAAAGCCATCGTCTCGCCTCCTTAGCGTTGCAGCCGGATGTGAACATGTGTTTACGACCGGATCATTTGTGCGAAACAAAACGATTATACCGGATGGTCTTCCTTTCCTGCGAACCAGGACCGACCCTCCATTCACGAAAGACCATACGGGTTGTTTTTTCAATATACGTAAATATTCGGACAGCGCCCTCATTATACCTACTCGTGAAAAAACCTGCAGACTTCCATCCGGCGTGAAAAGGGACAGGCGTCCCCCTGTCACGCAGGAACCTTCTTGATGTATACTCCACCTCGGCATCTTCTGAAGACCAAGGAGGTACGTTCATGTCCCTGTGCTATATCGACGGCGGCTTCGTCCCCGTTTCCAGAGCACGGATTCCCGTCACCGACCTCTCGGTGCAGCGCGGTATCGGAGTCTTTGAAACCATACGGACCTACAGGGGCCGACCCATGGCTCTCACCCGGCACCTTTTCAGGCTCCGGGATTCCGCGGCCCGTTGCGGGATTTCCCTTCCCCTGGACCTCGAAGAAATAAAGCGGATCATCCGTGAAGGCCTGTCGAAAATCGAAGGAGACAGCCGCGCACGACCCTACGTCACCGGGGGCGACGAAATGCGGGACGGCACCTTTCCGAATCCCCGGTTTTTCGCCTTCTTCGAGCCCTTGAACCCACCATCGCTGGAGCTTTACACCAAAGGCGCCGTCCTCTTTCCCGTTGACATGGAGCGTCCCATGTCATTTCTCAAAAGCATCAACTACATGCAGGGGTATCTGCCCCTGCGTGAGGACCCCCAAGCCCTTGAAATCCTCTACTGCCCCGACGGCGAGATCACCGAATCCTCGCATAGTAACGCCTTCATGGTGAAAGACGGTCGGATCGTCACAGCCCCTCTGGAACGGGTCCTCGACGGAACCATGCGGCAAATGACGCTTGAGATTGCGAAAGAAGCGGGCTTTGAAACGGAGGAACGCACCCCCCGTCTCGAAGAACTGCAGGAAGCAATGGAGTTTTTCATCACCGGCAGCGTCAAGGAGATTCTCCCCGTGGTCCGCATCGGCAAGACCATCATCGGGAACGGGCAACCCGGGCCTGTCGCTGAAATGCTTCGCCAGCGGTACCTGCAAAACCTGGAGAGATGGCTGGAATAACCCAACGCTGAAGCCTCTTGCGATAAAGGCCGACCACTCTACCCAAAAAGCCTGTTTTTGCTATGATAGAGTAAATCCGCTTTCTGTCCGGATGAGCCATACGTGAAAGGGACCGTTGTGGGATGAAAGCGCGAAAGAAAAATAATCAGACCTGTGACGGCCGTTCTCACGATGTAATGGGCGGGTGGTATCCAGTGGCTTTTCCCGCTTTGACGCCTGCCCTTTTTTCAGCGTGTTTCGTGCTTCTGTCGGGCCCTTCACCGGCGAACGCAGCCATTTCAGAACATTTCCTGTTCCCCGACCTCTCCCCCTCCTGGGGCGTCGTGATTATCGTCCTTTTGCTGCTGGCAGCCTATTTTGTCCTGTTCTTTCTCCTTTTCGGGGTCCGCTCGTCGATCCCGAAAAAGCCCGAAATCCCCTCGGAAGCAACGCATGAATTTTCCTTCTCTCCTGCTGAAGCGGGTTATCTTTTTCGGCTCGAATATGACGACGCCTGCCTCGTCGCGGCCCTTATCCACCTTGCTCACCAGGGTATCCTTTCTATTTCCGATCATCATCTCGGCTGGATGATCCATCGCGAATCACCCTGTCCCGGAACGGTGGCCCCGGAAGAACGGTTCCTGTACCAGAACCTTTTCCGGAAAAAGTCCTCAATGCTGCTCGAATCCAATGGAGGCGGCGGCTTCAGGCAGGTGCGGCGGAATTTCGTGCGGTTTCTGAACAACCATTATGGTCGCCTGCTGTCGAAACCACGCATGGAGGTTTTCCTTCCCGGAGTCGTGCTGGCGGTCCTCGGGGGGATCGCCCTGGCCGCCATGCCCGGAAAATCTCTAGTCCATATCGGCACCTACGCCGGAGGCGCCGCAGTCATTCTCTTCGCCGGGGCCTTTCTCGTCACGCGGCCGACATCCTATGCGAGCCGTGGCAACCTGGAGGCCGAAGCCCTCAGACATCATTTGACGGCGGTGCAAATCCCCCGGGAGAGCGTTGAAAAAACACTCCTTCATTTTTACGCCCACCTTGCCCATGCCGTCGCCCTCGATGCGGCGAGATGGTGGATCGCACGCAATTCGGAAGCCCTTCATTCCCTCGGAGAAGATCCGGCCCAGGTCGAAACCCCCTGGTACACCGACGGACGCAACGGACTGCACGGGCTGGTCACCCTCACCGAAAACCTGGCGAAGATATTCCGCGAAATGGCCTGAAGAGACTTTTACAGCTTTCCGGCAAAGGCTCTTATCGTGTAATCTCTTGAAGTCCGGAGGAACAAAAACCCGATGAAACCCCTTGGCGCCAAAACACAACAGGAACGTTACCGCTCAAGACTGGGAGTCAGGCCCGGCCTTCAGACTCAGCTTATCCTCGTATTGCTTCTGGTTTCGGTTACTGGTCTGGTTACCGTCGGGCTCGTCTCCTCAAGGACGATCGAAGCGCAATTCAAGAAGATCATCGCCAAAAACGCTCACAATATCGCCTTGACTCTTTCGAAAAACCCCCAAATTGGGGAAGCCGTTGCCAAAGGGAAGGACACGGGCCTCATCCAGGAAACGGCCGAGAAAGTTCGCCGTGCCACGGGGGTAAAGGCTGTCATCGTTTCCGACGCTTACGGCAGGATACTTTCCCACCCTGTCACGTACCGGCTTGGTGAAACACTTATCGGAAACAACACAAAAGCAGTGCATCCGGTTGAGGGCGTAATTGGCACAAAAGAGATGGAAGGCCGTCTGGGTGCCTCTATCCGGGCGGAAGCACCCATCTTTCATGAAGGGCAGCAGGTCGGGAAAGTATATGTTGACGTCCTGGTAAACGAAATCCGGAGCACCCAGTTCAGCCTTTACGGGAAACTTATCCTGGCCCTGTTCGTGGGGCTTGCTGTTTCCGTGACGGCTGCCGTGATACTCGCCCGGAAAGTCAAAGGAATCATCCGCGGTATGGAACCCGGCGAAATAGCCTTGCTCCTCAATCAACGCGAAAGCATTCTCGAATCCATCAGGGAGGCCATCATCGCCGTCGATTCGAACACAAACGTGGTCCTCACCAACAGCGCAGCCAGAAAGCTTTTCAGTATCGGAGCGGATATTGTCGGACAGCCCGTGGAACCAGTCATACCCGGCACGGGCCTTCCGGAGGTCCTCCGGTCAAAAGAAGCGGAATACGACCGTGAAGTCGAAATCGGCGGCAGAAGGGTCATGGCCCAGAGAATCCCCCTTAAAGGAAATGGCAGGACTGTCGGTGCAATCGGAAGCTTCCGGGACTTGACGGAAGTCAGAACGCTGGCAGAGCAGATTACGGGCGTTACTATGTATGTAGAAGCCCTTCGGGCCCAGAACCATGAATTCCAGAACAAGCTTCAGACCATTTCGGGGCTCATCCAGCTTGAGGAATACGACAGGGCTGTCTCGTTCATTTCGGAAGTGGCGGGGGGAAGGCATTCGCAGATATCCTTCATCGCAAGACGTATCAAAAACCCCTCTCTCGGGGGCATCCTTCTGGGGAAAAGTTCGAGGTGCGCAGAGCTCGGGATCGACTTCAGGATCTTTCCGGACAGTTCCTGCGGCCCTTTGGAAGAGCTGGACGGCATCTCTCTGGTTATTATCGTGGGTAACCTCATCGATAACGCCATAGAATCCGTTTCGGAACTGCCGCAGCAGCGCCGCAAGGTAGAAATCGGCGTTTTTGACGAATCCAACAGGGTGCTGATCAGCGTCCGGGACAATGGCAACGGCATATCCCCCAAAATAATTCACCGGATCTTCGAACGAGGGTTTTCGACGAAACCACAAAACGGAAAGGACCGGGGATACGGACTCTACAACGTTCAACTCCGCGTCGAGGCAATGAAAGGGGACATCGAGGTGGATTCCGTTCCCGGGGTTTTCACCGAATTCGTGGTCAGCCTGCCGAATGGGAGTGATACCAATGAATGATGAAATCCGGGTTCTGATTGCCGAGGACGATCCCATGGTGATGGAAATATATCGGAAATTCCTCATCTCAATAGAAGGGTTCTGCGTGGCCGGACAGGCATCCAACGGGAAAACAGCGCTCAAGATGCTCCGCGAAAGACGTGTCGACCTCCTCATTCTCGACATTTTCATGCCTGAACTGAACGGGATCGAAACGCTCAAGGCAATTCGAGCCAGGGGCGATGGCGTGGATGTAATCGTCATCTCCGCAGCCCAGGAAATCGAGACCGTCAATCAGGT
>JBNGCT010000061.1:0-10171 GCA_049974965.1 Thermovirgaceae bacterium | reverse complement strand
CGGCATGGATCCCGAAACCCCCTGCAGGGTGCGGATGTACGAGATCACCCCGCAGGGGGTGGAAGAGGCCTTCAAGGAAGTCACCGGCGTCAATATGGACAAGGTGGATGCCCAGCAGGCCAGGAGGGTTCTCGACAGGCTGGTGGGATACAAGCTGAGCCCCCTGTTGTGGCAGAAAATCAGGCGGGGCCTCTCGGCGGGGCGTGTCCAGTCCGCGGCGCTCAGGATCATTTGCGACCGGGAGGACGAAATAGATGCTTTCAAGCCGCAGGAATACTGGAACCTCGCCGTTTCCGCCGAGACGGGTGACGGCAGGGCCTACAGCCTTCGGGTTGACAAGCGCGACGGCAAATCCCTGATAAAAGAGGGGAAGACCCTTTTGATTTCCAGTGAGGAGGAAGCCCGCGAAATTGAGCGGGAAATACGCTCCAATCCGCTGGAGATCGTGGATTTCACGGCGAAAGACGGCACCCGAAAGTCCCCGCCGCCCTTCAAGACGAGCTCCCTGCAGCAGGAGGCGGCGCGACGGCTCAACTTCGCACCGAGGCGGACCATGTCCGTCGCCCAGAGCCTCTATGAAGGGGTGACCCTTCCCGGCCGGGGCACCATAGGGCTCATTACCTACATGAGAACCGACAGCCTCCGCCTGGCGCCGGTAGCCGTCAACAAGGCGAGGGACCTCATCCGCTCGAGGTGGGGGGACAAATACGTCCCGGGCAAACCCAGGTTTTTCGAGGGCAAGTCCCGGTCCCAGGATGCCCACGAGGCGATCAGACCGACGGATGTCTCCATTGCCCCCGAGGATGTGAAGGACCATCTCACCCGTGACCAGTTCAGGCTGTACGAGCTGATCTGGAAGCGTTTCGTGGCCTGCCAGATGAGCAATGCCGCCATCGCCAGGACAACCGTGGAAGCTGTCGCCGGAGGCATCGGGATGCGCCAGTCCGGGGCGACGGTGCGGTTTGACGGATGGGCAGCCGTCTGGCCCCTGGACATGAAGGAGGAGGCCCTACCCGAGGCGGAAAAAGGTGAAAGGCTCCAGGTGACGGACGTCCAGAAGGAACAGCGGTTTACACGGCCGCCGGCGAGATACAATGAGGGGAGCCTCATCAAGGTCCTCGAGGACGAAGGCGTTGGACGGCCTTCAACCTATGCGGCCATCGTCCAGACCCTTTACGACCGGCGTTACGTGGCCCGCGACGAGGAAAAGCGGATGAAGCCCACGCCTCTGGGCCGAACCGTCGACGGGTTTTTGAAGGAACATTTCCCTCACATCGTGGATGTGGCTTTCACGGCCGGCATGGAGGAAGAACTTGACGAGGTGGAAAACTCCAGGCGCCGGTGGGTCGATGTGGTTCGGGAGTTCTGGGAGGATTTCGCCTCGACGCTGAAGACAGCCGACGAGAAGGCCGAGCGCGTTCCGCCACCACCTCCGGAGCCGATCGGCGAAGACTGCCCGGTCTGCGGAAGGCCCCTGGTCAAACGATGGGGCCGCTTCGGCGAATTCATCGGCTGTTCAGGGTATACCGACACCGAGAACAAGTGCACCTATACCCGCCCGATCGTGGACTCTTTGGGGATAACCTGCCCCAAGTGCAAAAAAGGCGAAGTGGTCCGCAGGAAGGGGAAGAAGGGTCGGCCCTTCTACGGCTGTTCCAGGTATCCTGAATGCGACTTCATCTCGTGGCAGCAACCGACGGGCGAAGAGTGTCCCGATTGCGGCGGCGTGGTGGTCCTCAAGGGGCGGAAGAAAGAACACGTCTGCAGTTCCTGCGGGAGGAAAATCAACAAGAAGGATGACGCCCATGAGTGACCGGCCCGAAGAGGTCACTGTCGTCGGAGGCGGCCTCGCCGGGAGCGAGGCCGCCTGGCAGCTTGCACGGCGGGACATTCCCGTCCGCCTTTTCGAGATGCGCCCCCGTGTCCCGTCACCCGCTCACAAGACGGGAGAATTCGCCGAACTGGTGTGCAGCAACTCCCTCGGAGCGGACGTCCTGACAAGCCCGGGCGGCATCCTGAAACGAGAGCTCAGGCGATGCAAAAGCCTGATCCTTCAGTGTGCCGATGAAGCCAGGATCCCGGCAGGACGTGCCCTCGCCGTGGACCGGAACATCTTTTCCCGGTTGGTAACGAGCCGCCTCGAATCGCATCCGCTGATACAGATAGAGAGACGGATCGTCGAGGAAATCCCCCAAAGTCCGGCCATCCTGGCTACGGGCCCCCTGACGGCGGGTGTTCTCGCGGGAAAGATCGGGCAGGCCATCGGCGGTGATTTTCTCTATTTCTTTGACGCTGTTTCGCCCGTGGTCACCGCAGATTCGATCGACATGGGCCGGGCCTTTGCCGGGAGCCGCTGGGGCCGGGGTGACGACTACATAAACTGCCCCATGAACGAAGACGAGTACGACACTTTCCAGGAGGCCCTTTCGCATGCCGAGAGCGCGCCGGTGCACGAGTTCGAGAAAGACCGCCGCTATTTCGAAGGCTGCCTCCCGATCGAGGTCATCGCCCGGCGCGGCAGGGACACGTTGGGGTTCGGCCCACTGAGGCCCGTAGGCCTGGAAGACCCGAAAACCGGGAAGAGACCCTTCGCCGTGGTGCAGCTCAGGCAGGAAAACCGAGCGAAGACTCTGTACAACCTTGTCGGTTTTCAGACCAACCTGCGCTGGCCTGAACAGGAACGGGTGTTCCGGCTCATTCCGGCGCTGCAGGAAGCGGAATTCGTGAGGTTCGGGGTCATGCACAGGAACATGTTCGTGAACGCCCCCAGGGTGCTTGACGGCTGTCTCCGCTTACGCGGCTGTGAAAAACTGTTTCTCGCCGGCCAGATCGTGGGTGTTGAAGGGTACCTCGAAAGTACGGCCATGGGCCTCGTGGCCGCCTTGAACGCCGCCGACCTTCTCAAGGGCCGGGCGTCCCCGGAATGGCCTCCGGAAACGGCCATCGGAGCCCTTCTGAACCACCTGTCGGAAGAACGCCCTCATGGACGGTTCCAGCCAATGAACGTGAATCTCGGACTTTTCCCACCGCTCCCAGAAAAGATACGGAAACGGACCGAAAGGTGCCAGAGATACGCCGAGCGTGCCGAATCAGCCCTCACGGCAGTCCTCCCCCGGATCGAGAATAATTGATCTGGAGACAGAAAATTTTCTTGAAGATCCGATTTTTTCAGAAAATTATGTTGAATCCGACGCAAAATGCTACAATACGGGCATGCACGATACCATCGCGTCCAGTGTCGACGCCTACCTTGAACAGCTGAAGTTCGGCCGCGGGGTTTCGGACCATACCGTCGTCAATTACGCCGTGGACCTGGCGCAATTTTGTGAATACCTGGAGACGCTGGATATCAGGCAGCCCGGGGACATTATGCATACCCACGTGAGGAGTTTCCTGAGGGAAGTGGTGGGGTTCGGGTACGCCCGAAGTTCCGCGGCAAGGAAGCTGTCCTCCATCAAGGGGTGGACGTCGTACCTCAAAGAACGCGGGGAGATCGATTCGGACCCCGCCTCGGGCGTCAGGGGGCCCAGGCTGCCGGGAAAGCTGCCCCGGGCCATGACCTCCGAAGAGGTGAACCGGCTGATCGAAGAAGGCCCCTGGGGCAGGAACGAGGCGAGGGACCGGGCCGTCCTCGAGCTTTTGTACGGTTGCGGACTCCGTGTCGCCGAAGCCGCTGGTCTTGAATGGGATCAGGTGGACCTCGGTGAGCGATGGATCCGGGTGCGCGGCAAAGGCAACAAGGAGCGGATGGTGCCCGTTGGCCGGTGCGCCGTTGAGGCGCTCAGGGACTGGAGGCAAACCCTGGATTCGGGGGAGCGCTTCGTCTTCCCCGGAGAGAATTCCGGCCCGGTGGCGGTCAGGACGCTCCACAGGGTTGTCGCCCGTGCCGCCAGGCGTGCGGGGCTGGCGGAAGTGACTCCCCACGTGCTCAGGCACAGTTTCGCCACTCACATGCTTGAACACGGAGCGAGCCTGAGGGTGCTTCAGGAGCTGCTCGGTCATGAAAGCCTCGTGACCACTCAGCGATACCTCAAGGTTACGGCGGAACAGCTGAAAAAAAGCTATCTTGAGGCACATCCAAGGGCCGTGAACGGAGGAGACAAAAGTGAAGGGAACGACGATTCTTTGTGTACGTAGAAACAACATGGTTGCCATGGCGGGAGATGGCCAGGTCACCCAAGGCGACCAGATCGTAAAGGCCGGTGCCAAGAAGGTCCGTACCCTTCACGGGGGACGGATTCTCAGTGGCTTCGCCGGTGGAACGGCTGATGCCATGACGCTCCTTGAACGTTTTGAAAAACAGCTTGACGAGCATTCGGGGAACCTTATGAGAGCCGCCGTGGCCCTGGTCAAGGACTGGCGCACCGACAGGGCCTTGCGACGGCTCGAGGCGATGATGCTTGTCGCCGATGCCGGTCAGACCCTGCTTTTGTCGGGTGCCGGGGACATTCTCGAGCCTGAGGGGGAAGCGGCCGCCATAGGTTCCGGCGCGGGATACGCCCTTTCGGCGGCGAGGGCCTTTCTGGAATCCACCGATGCCGAAGCCGGGTGGATCGCGAAAAGATCCATCGAAATCGCCGCTGATATCTGCATCTATACCAACGATTCCGTTGCCCTGGAGGTGCTCAGGTCGTGACGTTGTATTCCGAAGAAAGATTGACCCCGCGGGCTATCGTCGATCAGCTGGGAAGGTATATCATCGGTCAGGACAAGGCGAAACGCGCCGTCGCCATCGCCCTGAGAAACAGGTTCAGGAGAAAACGCCTGCCCCCCGAGATGGCCAGGGAGATCGTCCCCAAGAATATACTTATGGTGGGACCCACAGGAGTCGGGAAAACGGAGATCGCCAGAAGGCTTTCTGAACTGGTGCGGGCTCCCTTCGTGAAGGTGGAAGCCACGAAATATACCGAAGTCGGATACGTCGGCAGGGACGTTGAATCCATGATCCGTGACCTGGTTGAACGGGCCGCCCAGATGGTTCGGGAGCGCAAAACCGCAGAGGTTCAGGAAGAGGCTGCGGCCAGGGCGGAGGAACGTCTTCTCGATGCCCTGCTTCCGCCGAAGAAGGCGACAGACCGTGTGGTGGACGTCATGAGCCTTTTCTCCGGACAGAAAGAACGGCATGAACCCCCGAGCGAGGAGGAACAGCGGCAGGAAAGCCAGCGTTCCGCGACGCGGGAGCGCCTCCGGAAGATGCTGAGGGACGAAAAGCTGGACGGCCGGGAAGTGGAAATCGAGGTGTCCGAATCGGTGCAGGCCGGCATTCCCCTGATGGGGGGCGGGCCCGGCATGGACGAAATGGGGATG
The DNA here is from genome assembly GCA_049974965.1 of Thermovirgaceae bacterium. Classification (GTDB taxonomy): domain Bacteria; phylum Synergistota; class Synergistia; order Synergistales; family Thermovirgaceae; genus UBA1876. The sequence goes on along the minus strand of JBNGCT010000061.1, from coordinate 4,864 downwards.
AACCTGGGGGAAATGCTCAGCGGCATCCTGCCGAAGAAAAAGAAAAAGACCCGAACGACCGTCAGCGAGGCCCGAAAGATTCTCCAGGCGGAAGAGGCCGAAAAGCTTGTCGATCAGGAATCGGTGGCCCAGGAGTCACTGGAGAAGGCCCAGGAGGAAGGGATCGTCTTCATCGACGAGCTCGACAAGGTCGCCGCGACGGGATCGGCACAGGGAGGCCCGGACGTCAGCCGCGAAGGAGTGCAGCGGGACCTGCTTCCGGTGATCGAGGGATGCACCGTCAACACCAAGTACGGGCCCGTGAGGACGGATCACATCCTGTTTATCGCCGCCGGAGCCTTCCAGAAGGTCAAACCTTCGGACCTCGTTCCCGAACTGCAGGGGCGGATCCCGCTCAGGGTAGAACTCAACCCCCTTTCCGAAGACGACCTGGCGAGAATTCTCGTGGAGCCGGAAAACAGCCTGATCCGCCAGTACCAGGCGCTTCTTTCCACGGAGGAGGTTTCGCTGGAGTTTTCCGAAGACGCCGTTCGCGAAATGGCGTCCTTTGCAGCGCGTATGAATCGCGAGATGGAGAACATCGGGGCCAGGAGGCTCCATACGATAATGGAAAATCTGCTTGAGGATCTCCAGTTCGATGCATCCGAAATGCAGGGTGAAGCCGTTGTGATCGACGCCGGCTTCGTCCGTGATCGTCTGGAGCACCTCCTCGCCGATTCCGACATGCGCCGCTACATGCTGTGACAGCCGGCGCGAGAAAACGGCAACCCTGCCGCCTGGGAGGATGATAGGAAAGATGACCATGAAAACGCCAAAGGAACTGATCGAATCGAGGGCGAAAATCGTTGACCTATCGGCCATGCAGGATCTTCTGGAAAGAACAAGGGCCGTCAACAGGATGCTTCAGAACAAGAAAGAGACGGGAAGCCAGGATTACCAGAGACTGGCAAAGCTTTTGTGCGAACAGTCAGCGGCCAACGTCTACATGATCGACCGGGAAGGGAAAATCCTCGGTTACGGCTGGACCAGTGAATACGACTGCACGATCATGGAGGATCTTTTGAAAACGGGGTACATGCCTGAGGACTACGTGGAGAAGCTGAACCAGATCCACGAGTCGGTCATGAACCACACCGACCACGGGCTGTGCGCCTATTCGGACGAACCCTGCACCTATTCGAACAAGCACGTGGTCTACATTCCCATCAATGGCGGCGGAGAGCGCCTGGGCACATTGATCCTCGCCAGGTTCGGCCATCCTTTCGACACCAGGGACCTGGTCCTGGGCGAGTATCTGTCCACCGTCGTGGGGCTTGAAATCCTTTACATCCGGGCGAGGCAGATCGAACAAAGGTCAAGGGAAAGCCTTGTGGTCCAGATGGCGCTGAGGGCCCTTTCCTATTCCGAAGTGGAGTCGGTCAAGCACATTGTTAGGGAACTCGGCAGCGCCGAAGGCGTCGTTGTTGCGAGCAAGGTGGCCGATCGGGCGGGCGTCACGCGGAGCGTCATCGTCAACGCGTTGAGAAAGCTGGAGAGCGCAGGTATCATAGAAAGCCGGAGCCTCGGGATGAAAGGTACCTATATCAAGGTCCTCAGCCCGCTTTTCATGGAACAGATCGGTTTCCCCGGGGACTGACCGGACTTGCGCAAGATGTTATACTTGTTCGCGTCAGGAACCACCCGCACGGAGGTGATCGGTCGGAAAGTCATGCTGTGACATTCGAATGGGCCGAAGACAAGTTTTTAAAATAATGAACAAATCCAATGGAGGTATTCGAATTTCATGGAGCAACAGAACAGTTCACGGCAGGCGACCGTAAACGTAGGGGATACCGTTACGGGTACCGTCGAGCAGATTATGCCCTTCGGAGCGTTCGTCAGGCTGTCGACCGGTCAGAAAGCGATGGTTCACATTTCGGAGTTGTCCCACGAATTCGTGAAAAAAGTCGAAGATGTGGTCTCCCTCAAGCAGGAAATCCGCGCGAAAGTGGTCAAGATAGATGAAAGAGGGCGAATCGACCTCTCCATCAAGAGACTGCAGTCCAAGCCGGACCGCCAGCGACAAGGGCGGAGCAGTGGTGGAGCCGATGATTTCGAGAAGAAGCTGGCTTCCTTTCTCAAAACCAGCGACCAGAAAATATCCGATCTCAACAAAAAGGCGAAAGACGGGCGCGGAAGCAAGGGCAGAGGAAAGAAATAACCTCATGCATCCCCGGGCTTTTGTCGCAGGGGGCGCAATGCCCCCTCTTTTTTTTGAAAAAACCCGCCCTGCGGACCTGAATACCATCCGTGAACAAGTTGCCGGAAGAAAGTTCGATACGAGGATCCTTCTGGGGCTTGCCGCGAGGTGCCGCCTGGGTGCCCCCTCGGTGATCCTCTGCCGTCCGCTTTTTAAAGGGAGACCCTTTCCGACGACCTTCTGGCTCACCTGCCCGCACGTGGCGAAAGAGTGCGATGCTCTCGAGGCGGGAGGGGGGGTCGCCAAGCTGGAGACATTTCTTGCAAAAAAGCCGGACGTGTGGCGGGAATACGGGGTCTGGCATTCCCTCGTCAGGCTGGCGTTGGTCTCACCCGCCGAGCGGAGGTTCCTTTTTACACGGCGCAAGTCCATGTGGGAGGACATGCGCAAGGGCAGGATCGGCGGAACCCGCGATACCGGGCAGGTCAGGGTGAAGTGCCTCCACCTGCAGACCGCCTCCTGGCTCGCACTCGGATGCCATCCTGGAGAAAAATGGCTTCGAAGCAGGATTTCAACACTCTGTCGACCTGGAAGCGGCTATCCCTGCAGAAAAACGGAGGGCTCACGGGTATGACACGGGCTTACGGAGCGGTCGATCTGGGGTCGAACTCGGTCCGCTGCCTGGGGGTCTTTTACGAAGACCGAAAACTCCGGTACCTTTTTTCGGGACGGTGGACGACCCGCCTTTCCGAGGGGATGACCGACGAAAAAAACGACATCTTTCCACATGCGTTACGGCGAACGCTGCAGGCCTTGTCCGAGACGAGGGACATGCTTCGGGAAAGTGGAGTTCCGCTTTCGAGGACAAGGTTTTTTGCCACAGAGAGCCTCAGGTCGGCCGATGGCATAGAAAGAGTCATCCCCGCCATGGAAGAAACCACAGGCTGTCCCCTGCATGTCCTGGAGGGGCATGAGGAAGCCAGGCTCAGTTTCGAGGGGGCCCTTCTCGGCATCGGCAGTGCTGATGCGGTTTTCGACCTGGGAGGAGGAAGCCTTGAAGTGGCGGGAACGGGCTTCACGGAATCTTTCAGGATCGGGGCCGTCAGGATGGCCTCCCTTTACGGCGATGCGGCCGAAAAGATATATGAGAAGTCTCGAAAGACCCTTGTCAAGGTCCTTTCCCGCAAGGTTCGAAAGCTTGCCGGTGTCGGGGGCACGTCCTCATCGGCGGCGATGATCCTGCGGGGGATACCCTGGCAGGAGTATCACCCTGCAAAAGTCCATCGCTGCCGGATCGAAAAGGCGGCGCTCATTGCCTTGCTCCGGAAACTGGAGGCTCTCGATGTAAAGGAACGAAAGGAAGTCACGGGACTCGAGCCGTCCAGGTTGGATATCATCGTTCCGGGCCTTTGCGTCATCGAATCGCTTCTGGATTGCCTGGGGCTGGACGGGTACATTCACAGCGAAACGGACCTTCTCTGGGCGCAGGCGGCGCGGGCTGCGGCTGAAGAGGGCCTCGTCGTCGAGGGAGCGGAATACTAGGAAAGCAGGAGGCGGTCGTTCATGTGGCACGGGCGGTTTCGTGAAGATACAGCAGAAGTGGTCCAGCGGTTCACCGAGTCTCTCGATCTCGACTGGCGGCTGGCCCCCTACGATATTTACGGAAGCATCGCCCACGCGCGAATGCTTTCCGAAGTCGGGCTCGTCAACCCCGCTGAGGCCGAAACCCTTGAAAAGGGGCTCAGACAGGTCCTCGAAGAGATACAGAATGGGAGCTTTACGCCTTCTCTCGCGATGGAAGACGTCCACATGAACATCGAGTCGAGACTGACCGAGATCGTCGGTCCGGTGGGTGCCAAGCTTCACACCGGAAGGAGCCGCAACGACCAGTCCGTCACGGCCGTCAGGCTGTTTTTGAGAAAGGAAATGGTCGCTTTGGGCGACGGGCTCCTGATGCTGATGGATTCGCTGATCGACCGGGCCGTAACGCACAGGAACGTCATCATTCCGGGGTACACCCATCTCCAGCAGGCCCAGCCCGTCAGCATGGGGCATTACTGGCTCGCCCATTTCTGGGCTTTCTCAAGGGATTTCAGGCGCGTCCTCTTTGCCCTTGAAACCATTAATGAGAGCCCCCTGGGCGCAGGCGCCCTCGCGGGTTCAACGCTTCCCCTGGACAGGGGATACACGGCAGGGTTGCTGGGTTTCGACAGGGTCGCCGAAAACAGCCTTGATGCCGTGAGTCAGAGGGATTATCTGCTTGACAGCCAGTACGCCCTCGCCATGGTGATGCTTCACACCAGCCGGATGGCCGAGGACATGATCATTTACAGCAGCAGGGAATTCGGCTGGATGGAACTGCCCGATGCCTTCTGCACTGGGTCGAGCATGATGCCCCAAAAGAAGAATCCCGACGTGCTCGAGCTCGTCAGGGGACGCTCCGGGCGGGTAGTGGGAGACCTGGTGGACCTCATGGTCATCCTCAAGGGGCTTCCTTTCGCCTACAACAGGGATATGCAGGAAGACAAGAGGGCTCTCTGGACCTCGCTCCAGATGACGAAAGATGTCCTGGAAGTCCTTCCCCAGCTGGTAGCCAGGGTCGAGATCAACGAAGAACGGGCGGCGTCATCCTTTGAGGACGGCTTCACCCTCGCCACCGACGTGGCGGAGTATCTCGTCATGAAG
>JBNGCT010000060.1:0-10295 GCA_049974965.1 Thermovirgaceae bacterium | reverse complement strand
TGTCCCTCGCGAGGGACACCTTTTTACAGCAAAATGGTGGGTGGTGCAGGACTCGAACCTGCGACCTCTTCCGCGTCAAGGAAGCGTTCTTCCTCTGAACTAACCACCCGGGCGCAATGCATTTTACCCGTCTCAGGTTTGGTTGTCAACAGCGCATAACCACTCATACATGCCGATGGCTGCTGCTGTCGCGACATTCAGGGAACCCGTGGTTCCCCGCATCGGGATTTTGACCGTTTCGTCGCAGGCTTTTCTTACAGGGTTTGTCAAACCTTTACCCTCGCTTCCGGCGACAAGGGCAAGGCGTTCGGGCAACCGGGCTCCGTCCAGGCGCACCGCCGCATGGTGGTCAAGCCCGAAGACCCAGATGCGGGAGGCCTTCAGTCGCCTTATGGCGTCATTTACGCTGTTGATCCCGTAAAGCGGCAGGCGTCCTGCTGCTCCCGAACTGGCTTTCAAAACCGTTCCCGACGGCATGGCCGAGCGCCATTTGGGAAAAAGGATCCCCGAAGCTCCAAAGACCTCCGCGGAACGGATGGCGGCTCCCAGGTTTCCGGGGTCCTTGATTCGGTCAAGCAGCAAATACAGGACGGGACCGTGAGTATCCTGTTCCCGCCGCTCGAGATCCTCTATCCGGAGCATCTGCACAGGCGCCATTCTCGCGGCGACACCCTGGTGTCGGGCGCCTGGGCATTCCGTGTCAAGAAAGGCCTTCGGCACGGTCTTGAAGGGAACCTTTTCCCTTCTGCAGGCTGCCAGGATTCCCGAGATGTCCTCCCTCCGCCTGCCTTCGGCGATATACACGGCAAGGCATTTCCCCGGACAATCCTCCAGAAGACTTCTGACGGCGTGTTTTCCGTAGCACAGGTCACCGCTTCCGTTTTTTCCCGTTGACTCTGTCCCGTTTTCCTGGTACCTGTTGTCCTTTTTCATGCTCGCGAAGATCCCCCATTTCCTCGAGGTATTGTCTCAGGTAGGTGCCCGTGTACGAGGTGTCATGAGAAATAATTTCTTCCGGAGGCCCCGATGCCACCACCATCCCGCCCTTTTCTCCGCCCTCGGGGCCGAGATCAATGATGTGGTCACAGGACGCCAGCACATCGAGATTGTGTTCTATCACAACGACAGTGTTTCCCTGGTCGACGAGTTTCTGCAGAAGGGCAATGAGTTTACGGACATCCGTATAGTGCAGGCCTGTCGTCGGTTCATCGAGGAGGTACAGACTGTTTCCGTGGAATTTCTTCCCCAGTTCCGTTGAGAGTTTGACTCTCTGTGCTTCCCCTCCACTCAAGGTCGGCGCGGGTTGTCCCAGCCTGATATAGCCAAGCCCGGCTTCTTCGATGACACGGAGCTTCCTGGCGATCTTCGGCTGGTCTGAAAAAAATCCCCGAGCTTCATTCACCGTCATGTCGAGAACGTCCGCGATGGTCTTCCCCTTGAAGCGGATATCGAGGGTTTCCTGATTGTAGCGGGAACCGCCGCAGACATCACATTTGACGTACACGTCAGGCATGAACAGCATCGAGATCTTCACTTCTCCCTCGCCCTTGCAGGACTCGCAGCGTCCGCCTCGCACATTGAAGCTGAATCTTCCGGGGTTGTACCCTCTTATCCGGGATTCCGGCAGCTGCGAGTACAATTCCCGTATCGGGGTGAATACGCCGGTATAGGTTGCCGGGTTCGATCGTGGCGTCCTGCCGATGGGACTCTGGTCAATCATGACCACGTTCATTCGGTCGGCCCATCCGGTGATCGTTATATCCCCGTGCTGCCCGGCACGTTCCCGGTAATTCTTATCAATCTTTCGGCGAAGCCCCTTGTAGAGGATTTCATGCATCAGTGTGCTTTTCCCCGAACCGGAAACACCGCTGATACAGACCAGAAGCCCCGTCGGGATGGGGACGTCGATGTTCTTGAGATTGTTTTCCGCAGCTTTACGTATTCCGATATGCCCGGAGGGTTTGCGCGGGCTTTTCGCGCGGATGATTCCTGACATTTTGCCCTGTAAATGGGGCCCAGAGAGAGTGGAGGCGGCAGGAAGTTTCGACGGGTGTGACGAAGCGACGATTTCTCCGCCCAATTCTCCTGCGCCCGGCCCCAGTTCAATGATGTGATCGGCTTTCATCATGGTTTCCCTGTCATGCTCGACGATGATGACCGAATTCTCGAGGTCCCGAATTGTTTCGAGGGTATTGAGCAGCCTGGATGTGTCCCTTGCGTGCAAACCGATGGTCGGTTCGTCGAGCACATACAAAACGCCCGTCAGTTTCGACCCGAGTTGTGTGGCCAGTCGGATGCGCTGACTCTCTCCGGCACTCAGCGTGTCGGCTCTCCGTGACAGCGTCAGGTACCCGACGCCCACGTCAACCATGAAGGAGAGTCTTTTCCGGATTTCCCTCACAACGGGCGCACAGACATCCATTTGTCCTCCCGGCAGGTCGAGGGTTTCGAAAATCCCGGGCAGCTCCTCCACTGCCGCAGTCACCACGTTGGCAATCCCGATGTCCCCTATGCGGACGGAAAGGGCTTCAGGTCTCAATCTCATGCCCCTGCACGTCTTGCAGATATCCTCGTTCCGGTACCCTGCAAGCTCGTTTTTTACGGCTTCAGATTCCGTCTCACGCCACCGGCTTTCCAGCCATGGCATCAGTCCCTCGTACCGCCCCGTGTACCCCACGGTTTTACCCCTCTTCCTGTCTCTGAAGGAAAGGGGGAGTTTCTCGCCGGATCCGTACAGTATGATGTTCCGGATGTTTTCGGAAAGATCCCCAAAGGGTGTCTTTTCGAGATCAAGACCCGCTTGCGTTGCAAGGGCAGAGAGCTTGCGAAGCATGTAATGATTTTTCTTCCACGGCAGCAGTGCGCCGGTCAGCGGTGCCTGCTGCGGGTCAACGACTCGTTCGGGTGCAAAATACTCGTGGCTGCCTAGCCCGTTGCAATCGGGGCATGCCCCGTACGGATTGTTGAAGGAAAAGAGTCTTGGGTCGATCTCGGGAAAGGAGATGCCACAATCCGGACATGCTGCATGCTCGGAGAGAGTTTCAGCTTTTTCTTCCGAATTGATTCTGACAAAACCGTCGCTCGACTGCAGTGCGCTTTCTACGGCTTCGGCGAGGCGTCCGCGGTTTTTTGAGGATACCGTCATCCGGTCGATCAAAATCTCGATATCGTGCTTCTTTCTTTTGTCCAGGGAAATTTCCTCTTCCAGCCAGTACAGTGTTCCGTCCACCTTGACCCGCAGGAAGCCCTGCTTCAGAAAACCTATGAACAGATTGCGGAATTCTCCTTTTTGGCCGCGCACGACGGGCGAAAGAATTTCCACGGGTTCCCCCTCAAAGTTTGCGAGAATGAAATCAACGATTTCGTCGAGACTGTAACTCCGCAGCTGTCTGCCACATGCGGGGCAGTAAGGAGTACCCGCCCGTCCGAAAAGCAGTCGGAGAAAGTCATAGACCTCCGTGGCGGTTCCTACCGTTGAACGGGGGTTGTGTGATACGCCTTTCTGTTCGATGGATATGGCCGGCGACAGGCCGGAAATATCGTCCACGTCGGGTTTGTCCTGTACTCCGAGAAACTGCCTCGCATACGCGGACAGTGATTCCACATAACGCCGTTGCCCTTCCGCGTAGATCGTGTCGAAGGCGAGGGAGGATTTGCCGGAACCGGATGGTCCGGTGATCACCACGAGGCGGTTTTTAGGAATCCGTACGTCTATGTTTTTTAAATTGTGTTCTCTTGCGCCTTTTACCTCTATCCACTTCGGCATGTGTCTTTTCGCCTCCCGTGTTTTCCTGCAGGATGTCCCTGATGGAAGCCGCCTTTTCGAAATCAAGCTTCTCCACGGCTTCCCACATCATGCGTTCCAGTTCCTGTCGTGGAAGCTCCATGGAGGTCGATCCGGCTTTTGTTCCTTCGAGCACGGCCGATTGGAGATCTTCAGGCAGGATATGGACGATATCCTTTTTCACCGTGCTCGGTTTTATGCCATGTTGTCTGTTGAAGTTGATCTGTATTTTCCGCCGTCGCGTTGTCTCTTCCATGGCGCGCCTGATGCTGCCTGTCTTTCGGTCGGCGTAAAGCACAACCGTACCGGCTGCGTTTCGTGCCGCCCTGCCTGTCATCTGTACAAGAGACCGGTGAGACCGCAAAAAGCCTTCCCTGTCTGCGTCAATGACGGCGACAAGGGAAACCTCCGGGAGGTCGAGACCTTCACGGAGAAGGTTGACCCCGACGAGGACGGAGATGTCTCCACGGCGGAGCTCCCTGAGGAGCTCGACTCTTTCAAAGGCGTCGAGCTCGGAATGAATGTACCTGACGGCAAAGCCGAGCTCCGAAAGGTGCTCGGCCAGGTCTTCCGAGGAGCGTTTCGTAAGCGTCGTCACCAGGGCCCGTTCACCCTTTTTGACGACATTGCCGAGGCGTTCCACGAGATCATCAACCTGCCCTGTTGCCGGCGAGATTTCGAGAACGGGATCAATCACGCCTGTGGGCCGTACGACCTGTTCCACGACCTGGTCTGCCGTTTTGAGTTCCCAGTCTCCGGGAGTGGCGGAAACAAAGCAGACCCGGCCGAGATAATCTTTGAATTCATCCCAGGTAAGCGGCCTGTTGTCGAGACAGGACGGAAGCCGGAAGCCATGTTCGACGAGGGTCTGTTTCCTCGCCCTGTCTCCGTTATACATTCCCTGGACCTGAGGCAGGGTGATATGGGATTCGTCGACGACGAAAAGGAAATCTTCCGGAAAGAAATCCAGAAGTGTTCCGGGAGGCTCTCCGGGTTCACGGCCGTCCAGGTATCTTGAGTAATTTTCTATTCCAGAGCAGTAGCCGACTTCGGAGAGCATTTCCATGTCGTATTTCGTTCTCATCTCGAGCCTCTGAGCCTCGAGAAGCTTTCCACGGGACCGGAAGGCATCCACCTGCCGCTGGAGCTCCGATTCTATTTGCCCGAGCGCCTTCGCGACGGCCTCGGCGGAGGTAATGTAGTGCTGTGCGGGGAAAATGGCGGCACTTTCCTTTGACAAGACGCTTTTTCCGGTGAGTGGATCGACTTCGTCAATCTTTTCGATGGTTTCATCAAAGAAAACCACCCGGACGGCCCTGTCACTGTATGCGGGAAAAATCTCAAGGACTTCCCCCCTGACGCGGAAAGTCCCCGGCTCAAGCACGGCGTCATTCCTTTCGTAGTGGTTTCGGACAAGTTGTTCGAGAAATTGCCTGCGTGTAAAGGTTTCCCCCACAAAGAAGCGGAAAACAGCTTCTTCGTAATTTTTCCTTTTCCCGATTCCGTAAATGCAGGATACGCTGGCGACGACGATGACGTCCCGCCGCTCAAGAAGAGCTTTTGTCGTGGAGAGCCTGAGCTTTTCGATTCTTTCGTTGATGGAGGCATCCTTTTCGATGTAAATGTCACTTGACGGAACGTAGGCTTCCGGCTGGTAGTAATCGTAATAGCTGACGAAATATTCGACGGCGTTCTCCGGAAAAAAACTCTTGAACTCGCTGAAAAGCTGTGCGGCCAGGGTCTTGTTATGGGCAAGAACGAGAGTCGGTATCTGAAGATTTTCGATAACATGGGCCATGGTAAAGGTTTTACCGCTTCCGGTAACCCCGAGAAGGCACTGTCTGTTTTGCCCTTTTGTGAACCCTTCGACAAGGGAATCAATAGCCCCGGGCTGGTCTCCCGACGGAGGCCAGGGAGCCGTGAGCCGAAAGCGGCGCGTCTGCATGATTCGCTTCACCTTCTTCTTGACGGATCAGTAAAAAAGAGCGTCCGGGAAAACATCCTCCCCCGAACGCTCGAAACTGTCAAAACGTGTTATTCCGTTACGCCGTGAGCTGTTTCAGTCCCGCTCAGACGGAGGATCTGAAGGGTCCCCTTGCCTTTTACCCGGGGAAGAGACGGAAAGCGGATCTTCTTCGGGCTCGTCGCCAGACTCGCCCTGCCCGTGTTCCTCACTTTCCGAACCGCCGTGGTCCGCGCCCGAAGGGCCGTCCTCTTCCTCAAGGCCTTTTTGCAACAGTTCATCCAGCCTCGATCCCTCGATCACTTCTTCTTCAAGAAGAGTTTTCGAAATCCGCTTGTGAGAATCGGCGTGTTCGACCAGAAGGGCCCGAACCGTGTCGTAGCAGTCGTCAACGATCCTGCGGATTTCCTGGTCGATGGCATAGGCGACTTCATCGCTGTAGTTCCTGTCCTCCATAATGTCCCTTCCGAGAAAGACCTCATGGTGTTTTTTCCCGAGGGTTACCGGCCCCAGCCTGTCGCTCATGCCGAATTCGGTTACCATCTGTCGCGCAATCTGTGTCGCCCGCTCAAGGTCGTTCTGGGCACCGGTGGTGATGTCTTCAAAGTGCAGTTCTTCGGCGACGCGTCCGCCGAGGAGAACGGAAATCCTGTTCAGAAGCTCTTTTTTCGACATGAGGAACCGGTCTTCCTCGGGGAGCTGGAGCGTGTAACCCAAAGCCGCATGGCCTCTCGGGATGATGGAGATTTTGTGCACGGGGTCGCAACCTGGGAGGAGTTTTGCGACGAGGGCGTGCCCCACTTCATGATAGGCGATGATTTCCTTTTCCCGTTCCGATATCAGCCGGCTTCTTCGCTCGGGCCCGGCGAGTACGCGGTCTATGGCTTCCTCAAATTCGCCCATGCTGATGGTCTTGCGATTCTGTCTGGCCGCGAGAAGCGCCGCTTCGTTGACAAGGTTGGCGATGTCGGCGCCGACGAAGCCCGGTGTCCTCCGGGCGATGACCTCGAGATCCACATCATCAGCGAGCTTGACTTTCTTGACGTGTACTTTCAGGATTGCTTCACGGCCTTTCAGGTCGGGTCTGTCGACGACGATCTGCCTGTCGAAACGACCGGGGCGCAGCAATGCCGGATCGAGAATATCTGGCCTGTTCGTCGCAGCAATGAGAATGATTCCGGCAGTTTCATCAAAGCCGTCCATTTCAACGAGGAGCTGGTTCAACGTTTGCTCCCGTTCGTCATGGCCTCCGCCGAGCCCCGCTCCCCGCTGCCGCCCGACGGCATCTATCTCATCAATGAAAACGATGCAGGGGTTATATTTTTTGGCCTGCTCGAACATGTCCCGGACCCTTGCAGCCCCCACACCCACAAACATTTCGACGAAATCGGAGCCGCTGATGCTGAAAAAAGGCACCTCCGCTTCTCCCGAACAGGCTCTTGCGAGCAAGGTTTTCCCGGCTCCCGGGGGGCCGAGAAGCAGGACGCCCTTTGGTATCCGTGCTCCGAGGGATGCGAATTTGCCCGGCTCCTTCAGGAATTCGACGACTTCCTGGAGTTCCTCTTTCGATTCATCGCAACCGGCGACATCGGCGAAGGTGACCTTCGGCCGATTGTCGAGAAACAGCTTTGCCTTGTTTTTGGCGAAGCTCATGACGCGGTTTCCGCCACCCTGCATGTGATAGAGGATAAATATCCAGGCTCCGATCAAAAGGAGTGTCGGAAACAGCGAGGACATCATCGTCGCCCACCAGGGGGTCTGTTGTGGCGGTTTCACGGTGACGTCGACACCTTTTTCGGCCAGTTCCCTCGCGAGGTCTCCGACGCCAATGGCCGTAGTCGAATATTTGGCGCCGTCCGTCATTGTCCCGGTGATGGTCTCGCCTTCTATCGTCGCTGTCGATATCCTTCCGCTGTTGAAAGCGGAGAGGAATTTGCTGTAGGCAATTGGTTCATATTCCGCAGGTCCCTGGACCGGGGAAAGGAACACGTTGACAAGGCTGACGACGAGAACAATCAAAACAAGGTACAGTCCAAGGTTTTTCATCATTCGTCCCAAAAGATTCCCACCTCTCGTTCGGCTTCTCCTGTCGCTCAGATTGTGGTTCTGAGAACGTGGATATCGGGAAGGTTTCTCCAGCGGCCGGAGTAGTCCAGCCCGTAACCGACGACGAACTCGTCGGGTATTTCGAAACCCCTGTAAGTAATGTCAACGCTGACACGCCGGCGGTCAGGCTTGTCGAGCAGCGTGCAGATCCCGATTGTCTTTGGAGAACGTTCGCGGAGAATGTTCACCAGGTAGTGCAAGGTCAGTCCCGTGTCCACGATGTCCTCAACCAAAAGAACCTTCCTGCCGGTAATTTCTTCGTCAAGGTCTTTGGTAATTTTCACGATTCCGCTTGACTGTGTGGAAGCACCATAAGAAGAAACCGCCAAAAAATCAAGTTCAACCGGAGTCGAAGGGCTCATGCACCGTATGAGGTCGGAAAGGAAAACCACCGATCCCTTGAGGACGCCGACAAGCAGAACAGGATCGACACCGTTGTCCTTCTGTATTTGAGTCGCCAATTTTTTTACACGTGTCGAGATTTCCTCTTTTGCTATGAGAATCCCGCCGAGACGGTAGGTGCTCATTCTCCATGAACCTCCCTCGGGACCGGTTGTGCTTCGATTACAATCCCCGACGAGCAAGCGGTGCCTTTTTCGCGTTCAGTTCCGTTGCCATAGGCCGGTATCCACCATCTCCCCGAGGGGCGGACGATGACAGGCCATTGATTGCGGAAACACCAGGGAACGGGGGTCGTCCGGCGATACTCTTTCTGGAAGTTGGAGACCGCTGTCAAAATGCAACGGTGCATCTCTTCTTCGGGAAGGAATATCCGCCATGACCCCGGTGCTTCCGATATATCCGACCGAGAACATGATACAGGTCTCCACGAAAAAATCCAGAGCCCCCAAAAGAGAGTTCCTGTGTGCTCTTCCAGGGGAAGCGGTCCGGAAGGCGGACGTTTCTTTGAGAGCCAGCGCCTTTCTACCAGTACGACCTTTTCAGCGCCGCCGCACATTTCTATCGAATCCTGCCATTGAAAACGCCATGGCTCCTGCTTGAGGAAAAGGTCGGCGAGGGTCTTCAGCCGTCTCCTTTCAATCGTCTTCAATCCGAGTTCCCTGCATTCTTCCACGAGGAAGTCGACTGCCTTATCGGCGCCTGTCCGGACAAGTGCTTTCCTGTTCCAGGCCTGAAGTGCGCAGGGAACGCGTGTCCGCACCCGGGGAGCCAGGTTTCCCGCCCACTCTGTCCGGTTGCGGGAAATCCGGCGGGCGTCGTCTGCGAGGCCAAGAAGGTGTTCGCGCGTTTTCTGATTATAGGAGGTTTCGAGATAGGGGATGAGTTCATGGCGTATCCGGTTTCTCATGTAGGCCGTGTTCTCGTTTGTATCATCCGTCACCCATGAAAGCCCGCGAGCCCTGAGGAGTTCCATGAGATCATAGCGCCCCAGATCTATGATCGGCCTGACGATCTTCCCGCGTTTTTCGGGTATTCCTGCGAGACCGTGAATGCCGCACCCCCGCAGGATGTTGTGCAGCACTGTCTCGACCTGGTCATCAGCCGTATGGCCGACAGCTATCCATTTCGCGCCGAACTCCTTTGCGCAGGCTTCCAGGAAGCCGTAGCGAATCCTTCGTCCGGCTTCTTCCAGGCTTTCTCCTCTTTTTTTCAGACCGGGCACATCAATGGTTGTGCATTTGCATTCGAGTTTCAGCGTATCTGCCAGGTTTTTTACGAATTCAGCGTCTCTTTCAGCGTCACCAGGCCTGAAGCGGTGGTTGACATGAGCTACGACAAGATCTTCCGGGGCTTTGAAACGCGTCAACAACCACAGCATACACACCGAATCACTTCCGCCGGAAACGGCTACGATAATCTTTCCTTCTTTGTCGTACCAGCCCTGTCGTTTCCCGGCCCGTTTGAGGACCGCAAGCATCTGTCTTTCTTCCACGACAAGCATCTCCGTCTGCCTGAAACCAATGCCCTGGATGAATAAATCGGCGGGAGCGAAGCTCCCGCCTCCATTTTACGAAATGTATGCCTTTCGGCTTGTTCGGCACGCGCCGCCGCGCGGCCGCATTGTTTCTGGTTGCGGGGGCAGGATTTGAACCTGCGACCTTCGGGTTATGAGCCCGACGAGCTTCCTGACTGCTCCACCCCGCGATGTGAATTGTTTCATCGTTGCTTTCCTGTTTCGCCGGTATTCTACCAGAACTGGCCGGGAAATTAAACTCTTCAAGCTGTTTTGCGAAAATGAATCGGCTTTTTCTACCGGAGTCTTCCCATGAAAGAACGGAAGGTTCCGACCTTCCGTTCGCCGGTTTTTTTTGGTGGGGAAATGGTGGCGGTGAGTGGAGTCGAACCACTGACACTGCGGGTATGAACCGCATGCTCTCGCCAACTGAGCTACACCGCCGTATTGGTTGCGGGGGCAGGATTTGAACCTGCGACCTTCGGGTTATGAGCCCGACGAGCTTCCTGACTGCTCCACCCCGCGAT
>JBNGCT010000059.1:0-10411 GCA_049974965.1 Thermovirgaceae bacterium | reverse complement strand
AGATTGAAGCGCGGGTCGTTGCTGGAGTTTTCGATGTATTTCATCATCCCATCTCCTTCTGACCCCCGGCGGGGCGATCAGTCCGGAGGCATATGAAGGCTCTCGCCGAGAGCAGCCAGTGCGGCCTCGCACAGGGCTTCCCCGAAGGTGGGATGACCGTGTATGGTTTGGGCCACCTCCTCAAGGGTAGCCTCAAGCCCCACCGCCAGTGACGCTTCGGCAATGAGGTCAGTGGCCCTGAAGCCGACGATGTGAACCCCCAGGATCTCTCCGTATTTTTCTTCCGCAACTATTTTAACCATTCCCCGGGTTTCTCCGCAAATAAGGCTCTTCGCGTTCCCTATGAGAGGAAACTTGCCTGTCAGGACGGAATATCCCTGTTTTTTCGCGTCTTCCTCGGTCAGGCCGACCCAGGCAAGTTCCGGCGACGTATAGACACAGCCGGGGTTGGTCCTGTAATCCATCTTCTTCGCAGACCGCGAAAGAGCGTTCTCTGCGGCTATTCTACCTTCCTTCATGGCGGCGTGGGCCAGCATGACGGGGCTGCAGCAATCGCCGACGGCGTATATGTGTTCCCTGTTCGTCCGCATGTATTCGTCGACGACAATGTGCCCTTTTTTCACCGTGATGCCCGCCGCCTCGGGATTGAGAGATTCCGTAAAGGGGCGCCGTCCCGTGGCAACCAGGACCTTGTCTGCTTTCACCAGGGTCGGTTCTCCGGAAACCGCAGCCTTTACGGACAGCCCGGAGCCGGCCTTTTCAATGCCTTTAACCTCCGCCGCCGTATGTATCACCACTCCCCTGCTTTCCAGGATCTTCGCCAGAAGATCCACGACTTCAGCGTCAACTCCGGGAAGGATCCGGGGGAGCATTTCGAACACGGTCACCCTGCTCCCGAAAGAGGCGAAGATGGAAGCCATCTCCACACCGATAACCCCTCCGCCTATGATGGCAAGAGCAGGTGGAATTTCCGCAAAAGAAAGCGCCTCAGTACTAGTGACAACGCCTTCGAGATCATTGCCCGGGATTGGAGGCACCGACGGGGCTGAGCCCGTGGCGATGATAAAGGCATCTGCCGTGATCCTGTCGGTGCCCGCTTCTGAAACGACTTCCACGGTTCGGTCGTCGACGAAGGAGGCCTTCCCTTTCACAACTTTTACCCCGTTGGCGGCAAGAAGCTCCTGGACTCCGGCCGAAAGCTGTTCGACCACCTGGTTTTTGCGCTCCTGCACTTTGTCCCAGTCAACCTTCGGGGACTCCGCCATAATTCCAAGCTCAAGGCCTGCTCGTATACCGTCGAGAAGATCGGCGGCGTGAAGCAGCGCTTTCGTCGGTATGCAGCCCACGTTCACACAAGTTCCCCCGAGTTTGTTTTTCTCTGCAAGAATCACCTGACCTCCCAGCTGGGCGGCCCTGATGGCGGCTATGTATCCGCCCGGACCGCCGCCGATGACGACGACCTTTTTCTCTTCTTTTTCGGAGTGCGGCGAAACCGGTTTCCCGGCGGTTTTCGGTCCGGATCCTCCCGGCTCCGGCGACGGGGTCATCTCTTTACCTGAATCACCCCTTCCGGGAAACTCGACCGGTTCGCCGGCTTCACCAATCGCTCCGATCACTGCCCCGACGGGGACAGTTTCACCCACGGGTACTGCTATCGCAAGAAGGACACCGTCTTCGGGAGCTTCCACTTCATAGGTCAGTTTATCCGTAGCTACGGAGAGTATGACCTCCCCTTTTTTTACAGGATCGCCTTCGTTTTTTTTCCACTCCTGGATGGAACCTTCTGTCATCGTCAAGCCCAGTTTGGGCATCGTCAGCATCGTCGCCATTTCCCATTCACTCTCCAGACGATATTCATGCAGGTGCTAAAGAAGCATCATGCAGGGATTTTCCACCAGCTCCCTGATCCGGGCCAAAAACCTCGCCGCGTCGGCACCATCGAGGATTCTGTGATCTGCAGAAAGGCCGATCATGGACATGGGACGGACGACGACTTCACCGTCCCGGACCACGGGTTTCTCGACAACAGCGTTGACGGCAAGGATACAGGCTTCCGGCGGGTTGATGATGGGGATGAAATCATGGATGCCGAACATCCCCAGGTTCGTGATGGTAAACGTTCCACCTTCCATGTCCTCGGGCAGGAGCGCACCCTTTCTCGCCTTTTCGACAAGTTCCGCCGACTCGAGCGAGATTTCCTCCAGGGTCTTTTTCTGGACGCTTTTGACATTGGGCACCAGAAGGCCGCCCTCCACGGAGACAGCGAGACCTATGTTCACATCATCATGCAGGATGTATTCACCCGCCTCGGCATCATAGGACGCGTTGGCCATGGGCATTTCTTCGAGCACCCGGGCACAGATTTTCATCATGATGTCGTTAAAGGAAAGCCTGACGCCCTTTCGGGCCAGAGATTCGTTGAGAATCCCGCGGATTTTCATGAACTCCGAAAAGTCCGTTTCAATGTTGAAGAAGACGGAAGGTACCGTTGATGCGCTGTAACTCATGCGCTCGGCGATAACTTTCCGCATCCGTGTAAGGGGAAGGCGCTTTTGTTCCATTTCCTGTCGCGGCGTCTCTTCGGCTGCAGGATGCTCTTTCAGTCCTGCGCCCCCCGCGGCCGCGATTACATCTTCTTTCATGATGCGGCCCGCAGCAGGAATGCTTTCAAGATCGATACCCATTTCGTCCGCCATTTTCATGGCTACGGGCGAAGCCTTTGTCTTCCTGTTTTTTGCCCTTTCAAGATATGCTTTGACATCGGCTGCCACGGTCCGCCCGCCCGGCCCGCTTCCGGGGATCTCCTCGATTTCGGCCCCACCCTCTCTGGCCAGTCTCCTGGCGAGAGGTGTTGCACGGAACCTTGCAGCCGCCTTCATGACGTCGTCTTTGACAACCCGTCCTTTTTGTCCGCTTCCGGACAGCTTTGCCGGATCAATCCCGAAGACGGCGGCCCATTTTTTCGCCAGCGGCGAAACTTTATCAGAAACGGGCCCCGAGAGGAGTTCTTCCTTTTTCTCTTTTTCTACGGCAGGTGTTTCCCCGGGGGCCGGAGCCTGTATCTTTGGTTCCTTTGTTTCGATTTTTCCTTGCGGAGAAGGCGGCTGTTCGCCCTCATCACCGATAAAAGCCAAAACGGATCCGACGGGAACCGTTTCTCCTGCCTTGACAACGATATCCAGGATCACTCCGTCGCGGGGTGCCTCGACCTCGTAGGTGAGCTTGTCCGTCGCCACCGTCAGAATGATGTCGCCCTTTTTCACCTTCTCGCCAGGGGAGACCTTCCATTCAGAGACGGCTCCTTCCGTCATGGTCAGTCCCAGTTTGGGCATGGTAATCTTCTCACTCAAAATGACTCACCTGCCTCCCGGCGCTCAGGATCCGAAGACGCCCCTGATGGCGTCGGCAATCTTTTCGGGGGTGATGCGATAAGCCTGCTCCAACGGCCTGGCAAAAGGTACCGGGGTAAAAGGTGCGCCAATCCTTACAATCGGGGCATCCAGGTAATCGATCCCCTCTTCGGCGACGATGGCGGAAATCTCCGCTCCGACGCCGCCTTGTTTTACAGCCTCATGGGCAATGGCAAGCCTGTATGTTTTCGCCGCCGAAAGCAGAATCGTTTCCTTGTCGAGAGGCGATATGGTCCGCAGGTCGATGCATTCAACGGAAATACCCTCTTTCTCGAGCATCTCCGCCGCAGCCAGCGCATGGTGCATGCAGAAGGAATAGGATACGAGTGTCACATCCTTCCCCTCACGAACAACCCTGGCCTTTCCAATGGGTGTTAAAAACTCACCATCAGGGACAGGGCCCTTGATATTGAACAGGGCCTTGTGCTCGAAATAAATCACCGGATTGTCGTCCCGGATCGCAGACTTGAGCAGTCCCTTGGCATCGGCGGGGTTCGACGGTATAACCACCTTGAGCCCGGGAATATGCATGAACCAGGCTTCTATGCTCTGGGAATGCTGGGCCGCTGCCTGATTGATGAGCCCGTCAGGAGCTCTCAGAACCATCGGAACGGTACGCTGGCCGCCGAACATGTAATGAATCTTGGCCATCTGGTTGAAGATTTCATCCATGCAAACACCCATAAAGTCGGCGAAGTGCATGTCGGCAACGGGACGCATTCCCGCCAATGCCGCACCAATTGCGGACCCGACGATTGCCGTTTCACTTATGGGCGTGTCTTTTACCCGTTCATGGCCGAATTTCTCAGGTAGCCCCCTGAATTGGCCGAAAATACCTCCTTGCCGAGCGATATCTTCCCCCATGACGAAAACCCTTTCGTCACGAGTCATCTCCTCCTCCATTGCCTCCAGGGTCGCCTGTGCGAAAGTGATTTCTCTCATACCTTCGTCACCAGCCTTCTTTATGCGTAAACATCGGCCAAAAGGTCCGCCGCATCAGGTTCCGGAGCCTCTTCGGCAAAGGCGACCGCCTCGTCGACTTCTTCCTTTGCCTTCTGTCTGATCGCCTCCAAGTCTTCTTCGGAAAAAAGCTTCTCCTCGACGAGAAGGCTTTCAAGGCGCTTTATGGGGTCATTGCCGCTGAAAACGGACTGGACCTCCTCGCGGGTCCGGTATTTTTCCGGATCTCCAACGAAGTGACCCTTCACCCGGTAGGTCATGCACTCCAGCAATGCGGGCCCCTCGCCTTTTCTCGCCCTTTCGATGAAGTCCCCCGCCGCATCGTAGACGGCGAAAACATCGTTTCCGTCGACGGACACGCCAGGCATGCCGTAAGCAGCTGCCCGGTCCGCTATGTGCTCCACGGAGGTCGTCGTCCTGTAGGGGGTTGTGGAAGCATACTGGTTGTTTTCGCAGACAAATATCACCGGGAGTTTCCATACGGCCGCCATATTTGCCGATTCATGAAAGGTCCCTCTGTTCGCCGCACCGTCTCCGAAAAACACGACAGCCACCGAGTTTTGTCCCCGCAGTTTCAAAGCCAGAGCCGCTCCTGTCGCAAGGGCGAATCCTCCGCCGACGACACCGTTGGCGCCGAGCATCCCCACGCTGAAGTCGGCGATGTGCATGGAACCGCCTTTGCCCTTGCAGCATCCTTCCTTCTTGCCGAAGATCTCCGCCATCATGTGCTTCACATCGGCTCCCTTGGCGATGGTGTGCCCATGGCCGCGGTGAGTGCTCTGTATGTAATCTTCCGCGGAAAGATGCGAGATAACTCCTGTCGCAACGGCTTCCTCCCCGATGTACAGGTGTACAAAGCCCGGGATTTCACCGGCCAGAAACTTTTCCTCCACTTTGGTCTCAAAGAACCGGATCCTGTTCATCGTGGTGCAGAATTTCTTCAAAAGATCTTCTGGATAGGCCGAAAGATCCCTTTTCTTCCCTTTCTGTGAGCTCAAGAAAATCTCTCCCTCCGATCCTGCCGCAAAACGACAGCAGCTTTTTATTTTCCCGTAACACCAAACCGCGATTTCCCGTCGTAACGGCCTGGTACCCACCTCCTCCGGATCGCTTGAAACAGTTTTCGTGGTTCCTGCTGGAAATCACCCTTTCCCGGAGCGGGAATTCCGAAAAAACCTGCCCGCCATGTCGGCTGATGATGCAGTCTACCAGGCGGGGTCTATCTCATGAGCAGTTTCGGGAGCCACAGTGTAATGCCCGGAAAATAGATAAGGACGATCAGAGCCAGAATCGACGCGACGAGGAAAGGAATGACGGCTCTGGAGATCTCCTCCATGGAAATCCCGGCCACATTGCATCCGACGTACAGATTGACCGCAACGGGCGGCGTCACCTGCCCGATGGCCAGATTGATGGTCATGATGATGCCGAACCAGACCGGATCCCAGCCGAAGTGGGCCATCACCGGCATGAAGATGGGCAACAACAGGTAGTAAATCGATATGGCATCGATGGACATTCCGGCTATGATAAGGATCACGTTAATCATCGCGATGACTACATAGGGGTTCGAACTCAGGGCGATGACGGACTGTGAAATTCTTTCTACCGCACCCAGGACCATCATGGCCCAGCTAAATATCCCGGCGAAAGCGACAACAAGCATTACCACCGCCGAGGATACACAGGCTTCCACAAGGAGTTCGTACAAATCCTTGAGAGCCAGTGTCCGGTAGACGACAAACCCCACGAAGAGTCCGTACGCCACTCCGACGGCCGCCGCTTCCGTCGGTGTGAAGACCCCTCCGTATATGCCGCCGAGAATAATAACCGGCGTCAACAGGGCCCATATGGCTTCCTTGAAAGCCTTCCAGACCTCCCGGACCGTACCGAACCGTTCGCCCTTGTATCCCCTGATGACGGAGATGGTGAAGGCGGTAATTATGAGGAAAAGCCCGACAAAGATCCCGGGCAGGATGCCCGCAAGGAAGAGTTCGCTGATCGAGACTCCCGTGATGACGCCATAAACTATGAAGCCTATGCTCGGCGGGATGACGATGGCCAGACCGCTGGCGCTGGACGTCAAGGCAGCCGCGAAACCCCTGTTATAACCGGCTTTTACCATTCCCGGGATCAGGATTGTTCCCAGGGCGGCGACGGTCGCCGGGCCCGATCCTGAAACGGCACCCCAGAAAAGGGCCGTAATAATCGTAACTATCGCCATACCTCCGCTTATGGGGCCGACCAGAAGCATGATGAGCCTGACGATCTTGTCGGAAATCTTCGCCTTTCCCATGATGATGCCGGCCAGGACGAAAAAGGGGATCGCCAACAGGGAAAACTTGGATATGTTCGCGAAGAAAACGGGGGCGAACATTCCCGCGCCAAGGTTGTACAGGTAAATAGACGCCATGCCTGCCAGTCCGAGCGACACGGCGATCGGCACCTTCAACGCGAGCATCAGGAAAAACATGCCCATCAGGACGATGCCCGGATCCACATTCATTCGGACATCACCTCCGGAGGGCATGCTTCATCGGGCGACCCCTTCCCCGAGGAAATCGCTTTCCAGTCTTCTACGGCCTTTTGAAGGGTCCTGAATATCAGGACCAAGGCGCAGACGGGAAGGGCCATCCCGAATATCCACATGGGAAGGGCCATGGAGTAGGTTGTCATCCCGGACCGGAATTCCGACCTGACCATTTCAGCCCCATGGAACGCCAAAAGAGCGAAAAGGGTGACCCCGCACACGGCTCCGAAGACAACGGCGGCTTTTTGCATTTTCCGGGGGAAACGGTCAAACAGGTAGGTAACCCCCAAAAGAGAACCTTTCCTGGTGGCGATGGATGCCCCCAGTAAGGTGATCCAGACAAACAGGTTGACCAGAAGTTCTTCGGTGAAAGCAAAAGAAAAGTTCGTGAGATACCTGACAACAACGTTGATGAATGCGAGGCCGGCCATAAAAATGAGCATGATGGCACATGTACCCTCTTCGACCCTGTCAAGCAGCTTTAACAGCATCCTCAAACACCATTCCCTTTCTGTCTGCAGGTGTGCCAGTCAACGTCAGCGACAGGAAAAGGGGCGGGAACCGCCCCGGCAGCCCCCGCCCCTTTAATTCCTTCTATTTGAAGTCCGCTACAGCCTCTTCAAAGGCCGCTACCACTTCTTTCCCGACTTTTTCGGACCATTCGTCATAAACCGCTTTGGTCCGCTCCCGGAACGCGGCAAGCTGCTCCGGCGTCGGGTCGGTAATGGTCAGCCCCTGTTCCTTGAGGAATTCGATTCCGTCTCCGAGCCCCACACGGCTGACATCGTGAACCTGCCAGTGCATGGCGTCCATGGCGGCTTTTTTCACCTGCTCCTGGATCTGGGGATCGAATCCGTTCCAGACATCCTTGTTGACCGCAAGGATGAGAGCGTCATAGGAATAGTGCCAGTTGGTCAGATAATCCTGCACTTCGTAGATCTTGTTCGGAATGATGATACCCACAATCGGGTTTTCCTGGCCGTCAATGGTCCCCTGCTGCAGGGCGGTGAAAACCTCGCCCCAGTTCATGGCTATGGCGTTGGCGCCCAGGGCTCTCATGATATCCACATAAATCGGAGTGACGACCCTGATCTTGAGGCCCTTCATATCGTCGGGGTGGGCTATTGGTCTGACATTGTTGGTAAGTTCCCTGAATCCATTTTCACCCCAGGCAAGGCCGACCATGTTGTAATTTTCCAGGGCATCGAAGACCATTTCTCCGCCTTTAGAGCTTGTCACGGCGTCAACGGCTTCATAGCTTGGAAACATGAAGGGCAGAGAAAAGGCGTTGCACTCGGGGATGATGGGGGCGATGTTGATGGTGGAGTTAAGCATGAAATCGATGGCACCGCTTGATACCATTTCCGCCTGGCGCATCTGGTCCCCGCCGACAAGCTGGGCGTTCGGGTACACCTTTACGTTGACCTTGCCGTCTGTATACTCCTTGACCAATTCAGCGAACTTGACGCCTCCCTGCCCCCACGCCGTATCAGTGGAGACATTCATGGTGAGCTTGTACTCGCCTTTCAGCGCCGCGTCGGCACCATCAAGCCCTGCCACCCCAAGAATCATTGCAAAAACAAGAATACCTGTGAGCACCTTCTTCATCGCGTCCCGTCCGGTTGTATCCGGACAGTTCACCTCCCTCTCGCTTCTGGGGAACCCGCATGCCCTGCACGGTTCCCGGGTTTACTTCAAACAGCCACCCTTTCTTTTTCCTCAACTGGCGGTTCTCGCCGGCGTCATCCCTCCTCGCTTCAACAGGTCAAGCGCATATGCCAAGGTGATTCACAACAAGCGGCTCATGAAACCATCCAGTATTTGTTTTTTACGGCTGTGAACTATCCAGGGTTCGGCTTTTCTCGAAGGTCTTCCCTCACAACATGATGAATTCTCATGCAATGTTGCGACAGAGCAGGAGACAAATAAAGTCTTTCAGTCGTGCGAAACAGGGTGTCGTAAGGCGTGTTTGCGAATGATTGCAGGTCCTTGGAAAATGCGGCGCAAGATGCCATGTCAAATTTTTGGCCCTCGGGGTTTGCCGATCTATCCGCTCAATAATCTCTCCTTCCCGCCTTTCAGGTGCTCGTCCATGGCTCTGGCTGCCTCCTTGGCATCCCTTCGACGCAATGCTTCGAATATCCTGCCGTGTTCCCTGAAGAAGAGGTTCATGTTTCCCGGCTGCCTCAAAAGGTGGACGTTGATCCACTCGATACGGTCCCTCAATTTGGATATAAAGTCGACGATCATGGTGTTTCCGTAGGACCGCATGAAATAGTCGTGGAATTTCCGGTCCTCTTCATGGAAGGCGATCGCGTCCCGTTTCTCGAGCGCCTTCTCCTGTCTCTTGAGGGATTCCTCGAGAACCCGGAAATCATCCTCCGAAAGCAGTTCGGCCAGTTCCTTTACGACAAACTCCTCAATGGCGATCCGAAGATCGTAGATTTCCTTGACTTCGCTGATGGAGACCTCTTTAATCATGATCCCCTGGTTGGGTATGACCTTCACGAATCCTTCCAGCTCCAGCCGCTTGATGGCCTCCCTGACAGGAGTCTTGCTGACCTGGAATCGCCGGGCCAAGGCATTTTCCGAAACAGCGGCGTCGTTGGAGAGTTCGCCGCTCAGGATGAGCTGTTTTATCCCTTCATAGATCCGATCCGTTTTCGTAGCATGCAAAATAGGTCTCTCCGTTTCAGAAAATCCGTTGTACTGGTGATATGTAACCGATATACAAGTAAAATACAAACATTCTCCCTGACTGTCAAGTGCTCCCGTAATGAGCAATTCTGTTAATTCAGCAAAAGAGGCTGGGTATTCTTACAGGCCGCGGGAGAACCTCCTGTCGGCATGAGCAGAACGCGGGCATCCCGAACGGATGTTGAGCGGACTGTCTTGCCGGTAGGATTGAAACATGGTATAAGCTGTCGAAAAGGATTCATTCCTGTTCCTGCTGTTGCCGGTTCCCGGAAGGAGTTTTTGTCATGATGCCGGATTTTGCAGCTTTTCTGACCTACGTCGTGGTTGTTTCTTTTACACCGGGGCCGAACAATATTCTTTCCATGTCCTTCGCGGCGAAGCTCGGGTACCGGAAGACGCTGCACTATATTGCCGGCGTCTTCGTCGGCTTTTTCCTGATCATGTTGTCCGCTTCCTACCTGAACCTCTTTCTGACCAGGCTCCTTCCGGCCGTGTCCCCTTACCTGAGGATAGGCGGAGCGGTTTACGTTCTGTTTCTGATGTACAAGGTCCTCACATCCAGACCCGGCGGTGAATCGAAAGTCCTTTCGAAGCTCTGCTCCTTCCCGGCTGGTGTGGGACTTCAGTTTCTCAACGTCAAGGGAATTCTCTACGGTCTAACGGTGACGGCGACGTTTATTCTGCCCTTTTCCGACTCCCTGCTGAACATCGCGGCCTCGGCTGTTCTTCTCGCCGGTGTGGCAATCTCGGGCAACATCCTCTGGGCCCTGTTCGGCACGGTCTTCCAGGTGGCCCTTGCCAGGCATTACAAGAT
>JBNGCT010000058.1:0-10445 GCA_049974965.1 Thermovirgaceae bacterium | reverse complement strand
GTGCACCCGCGGTGTATAAGGCCCTCCAGGAGGAACTGACGCGGCGGAAGCTTGACAGGGAAGTGCTGCTCGTCGAGACAGGGTGTCACGGAATGTGTGAAATGGGCCCGCTCGTCGTCATCTACCCTGAGGGAGCCTTCTATTGCCGGGTCACCCCCGAGGATGTTCCCGAGATCGTCGAAGAGCATCTGTACAAGGGCAGGCTCGTGGAGCGGCTTCTTTACACCGTTCCCAACGAGATGACGAAGGTGCCCCACTACAAGGACATCCCCTTTTACAGCAAGCAGCAAAGGGTTGTCCTTCGGAACTGCGGCTACATCAATCCAGAGCATATCGAGGAGTACATTGCCAGGGACGGATACCAGGCTCTGGCCAAGGCCCTTCTTGAAATGACTCCGGAAAAGACCCTGGAAGAAGTGAAAAGGTCAGGACTCAGGGGGCGTGGAGGTGCAGGGTTCCCGACGGGGCTCAAATGGGAATTCGCCAGGAAAGCGGCCGGCGACAAGAAGTACATCATTTGCAACGCCGACGAAGGGGACCCCGGCGCGTTCATGGATCGTTCCGTCCTGGAAGGCGACCCGCACAGCCTTATTGAGGGAATGCTTCTCGGTGCTTACGCCATCGGAGCCGATGAAGGGTACATATATTGCCGCGCCGAATACCCGCTGGCCATCAAGAGATTGAAAAACGCCATCGCCCAGGCCGAGGAATATGGTCTTATCGGCGACAGGGTCATGGGAACGGATTTCTCCTTCCACCTCCACATCAAGGAAGGTGCCGGCGCCTTTGTATGCGGGGAGGAAACGGCACTGATGGCCTCCATAGAAGGCAAACGCGGAATGCCGACGCCGAGGCCTCCTTTCCCGGCGCAGTCCGGACTCTGGGCCAAGCCGACGAACATAAACAACGTTGAAACCTGGGCGAACGTTCCACAAATCATTCTTAATGGGGCCGACTGGTACAGCAGCATCGGCACCGAAAAATCGAAAGGGACCAAGGTTTTCGCCCTGACCGGGAAGATCAAGAACACCGGTCTCATTGAAGTACCGATGGGCATTACCATCCGTGAGGTCGTGTTCGAGCTGGGAGGCGGCATTCTCGATGACAAGGATTTCAAGGCCGTCCAGATCGGGGGACCTTCCGGCGGATGCCTCACGAAAGAACACCTGGACCTGCCCGTCGACTACGAATCTCTGACGGCGGCCGGTGCGATCATGGGTTCGGGCGGTCTCGTCGTCATGGACGAAGACACCTGCATGGTGGACGTGGCGAAATTCTTCCTCGAATTCACGCAGCGGGAATCCTGCGGAAAATGCGTGCCCTGCAGGGAAGGCACGAAGCAGATGCTGCTTCTGCTCGAGAAAATCACAAAAGGCCAGGGGACTATGGAAGACCTCGATACCCTCGAGGAGCTCGCCCATATGGTCCAGAGAATGTCCCTGTGCGGTCTCGGGCAGACGGCGCCCAACCCGGTACTGACCACCCTCAGGTATTTTCGCGACGAGTACGAGGCGCACATCAGGGACATGGAGTGCCCGGCGAAGGCGTGCCCCGATCTTGTTACCTACACCATCGATCCGGAAGCCTGCAGGAAATGCGGCTTGTGCGCCAAGAACTGTCCTGTCGACTGCATTTCGGGGGATCGCCAGACTCCGTACGTGATCGACCAGAAGCGCTGCATCAAGTGCGGGACGTGCCTGGAAGTGTGCCCCTTCAATGCGGTACACAAGGATTAAGGCGGCGGGGAGGAAGATACGATGAAGGAAATAACCCTGACCATAGACGGAAAGCAGTGCAAGGGGGAACACGGCGACACCATATTGACGGTGGCGCGAAAGAATGACGTCTACATCCCCACGCTGTGTTACCTCGAAGGCCTCACACCGATCGGTTCCTGCCGGATGTGTGTGGTGGAGGTCGAGAAGAACCCGAAACTACTGACGGCATGTACCACGCCCGCCCAGGACGGGATGGTTGTGCATACCCAGACGGAGACACTGTTCAATTACCGGAAACAGGTTCTGGAGCTCCTTTTTGCGGGCAGAAACCACTTCTGCATGTACTGTTCCCAGAGCGGGGACTGTGAACTGCAGCGGCTGGCTATCGAGCACGGGATGGATCACGTCAGGTACCCCTATCTGTATTCCGATTTCGAGAACGACGCAACCCACCCGGATCTCCAGCTCGACCACAACCGCTGTATCCTGTGCCTGCGGTGTATCCGCGTCTGCGCGGAGAAAGTCGGGGCCCACACGCTGGACCTCAAGGACCGCGGATGGAACGCGAAAATCATGTCGGACCTCGGGAACAAACTCGGTGAAAGCGACACCTGCGTAGACTGCGGTGCCTGTGCGCAGGTTTGTCCCACCGGGACGATCACGATCCGGGAATTCGCCTATAGGGGAAGAAGAAGCGACTGCGACGAAGTCGTCGAGAGCGTCTGCCCCCTGTGCGCCGTCGGCTGCAGGTTCAAGGGATATGTCCGAACTGGCAGCATCGCCCGCGTGGAAGGCCTCGGGACAGAGGAACCCGACGGAGGCCAGCTGTGCTACAAGGGCCGCCTCGAGCTCCCCAGGTCAACCGAGCGGAACCGCATCCACGTGCCCATGATCCGCGAAGGCGTCCATTACCGCGAAGCCTCCTGGGAAGAGGCATTGGGCCTCGTGGCCGAAAAGTTCTCCAAGGCACGGGAGAAGGAGAGCGCCGGAGCGCTGGTCTCCAGCCTCTGCACCGACGAAGAACTCGCCGTTTTCAGCAGGTTTTTCCGTGACTCCATGGGCAAAAAGCGGATGGACACCTTTGACGGTGACATCCTCAGGGGATTCAGGGACGGGTTCGAGCCATTCAGGAAACAGGGCGTGAGGCCCTTTACGGCGGCACACAACATCCTCGACAGTGACTGCATCATCAACCTCTGCGCCAAGCCCGATGAAGAAGCTCCTGTCGTGGCCAGCTACATTCGGGTGGGAACGCTCAAAAACGAAGCGTCACTCATCAACGTATGCAACGAGGGGAACCCCTTCGAGGGGATCACCGACATCGACCTGCGACTGAAACAACCCTGCGGCGATGCGGGGCTTCTCTGGGAACTTGGGCGGACCATCACATCGCTGAAACTCGCCGAAGACGATATCGGCAAGGGCACGGAAGCCCTCAACGATTACCGTGATGCCCTGACCAAGGCGGGTGACGCCGCCGGGATCGGGATCGAGGACCTCGAGAAGCTCATCCATTGCCTCGTGACATCCGAAAAGCCCGTCTTCGTGCTTGGAAGCGCCGTTTCAACGAATCCGGAGGTCGTCACGGCGGCGGTCAACCTGGCCATAGCAGCCGGCGCGTTCTTCGACGACGGCATCGGCGTGGTTCCTCTCGTTTCCAGCGGGAACAGTCTCGGAACAATCAACACCGTTCTCGCAGAAAAGGCATGGCTCGGGAAGGAAGACCTGGATTTCCTGTACGTCTTCTCAACGGGTCTGATCCCGGAAGACGAGGAATCCCTGGCGGCGATTTCGAGGACGCGTTTCGTCGTCGTTCAGTCGCCCTACATGGCGCATCCTCTGGTGAACATAGCGGATGTGCTGCTTCCGGCCCCTGCGTGGTATGAGAGGAGCGGCCATTTCTGCACCATCGAGGGTGAACGCCGCAGACTGAACGTGATCGTGTCCCCCCAGGGGGATGTCAGGAGCCTATCGTCGGTGCTCGGTGACGTGGCCAGGAACCTTGACGTAAGCCTCGGCAAGCCTGAGGCCGCTCCCTGCGAGCAGATCTATGAAAGCCAGATCGCTCCGAACAAGGCCAAGATGGTCGAGCTGGAGGAGGTGTCGCGGTAATGGCAAAGGTGAAACTCGCTACGGTATGGCTCGAAGCCTGCGCCGGGTGCCACATGTCCTTTCTGGATATCGACGACAAGATCGTCGGACTTCTGGACAAGGTGGACATTTTGTATTCGCCGGTGGTCGACGCGAAAGAGATTCCCAAAGTCGACGTCGGCGTCATCTCCGGTGGATTGGGAAACGAGGAGGAGCTCCATCTCGCCAAAAAGATGCGTGAGCAGTGCGATATTCTCGTGGCCTGGGGCGACTGTGCCGTCTTTGGCGGCATCAACAGCATGAGAAATTTCATGACTTCCGAGGAAGCCTTGAAAGAGGGGTACGTCAACACCCCGAGCACGGTCAACCCGAAAGGGGTTATTCCGGGAGAGGATATTCCGGCCCTTTTGCCGAAAGCCGTCCCCGTCGATTACGCCGTCAAGGTGGATGTCTACGTTCCCGGTTGCCCGCCCGATCCCGAGACTATCCTGTGGGTTTTCCAGGAACTGCTGGAAGGCAGGATTCCAAAAGTGCCCACAGACATGATGCGGTACGACTAAGGAGGGCGACGACATGACGACGGTACGCAAACTGGAAGTCAATCCGATTACCAGGATAGAGGGCCACGGCAAGATAACCGTCCATCTCGCTGAAGACGGATCTGTTTCGGAAACCCGCTTTCACGTCACCCAGTTCAGGGGGTTCGAGGCCTTCAGCAAGGGACGCGATTTTCGGGAGATGCCGGAAATCACCCCCAGAATCTGCGGGATCTGCCCGGTGAGTCATCATCTCGCCTCGGCAAAGGCCTGTGACGCCATTCTCGGCGTCGAGGTCACTCCGACGGCCCACAAGCTGCGCGAACTGCTTCACATGGGGCAGATTGTCCAGTCCCATGCCCTGAGCTTTTTCCACCTTTCGAGCCCTGACCTGCTGTTCGGGTTCGACGCCGATCCCGCCACGAGGAACATAGCCGGACTGGCAGCCAAATTCCCGGATCTTGCCACCAAGGGCATCTTTCTCAGGAAGTTCGGGCAGGACATTATCAAGACCCTCGGCGGGAAAAAGGTCCATCCATGGCACAGCATCCCCGGTGGTGTCAACCGCGGACTCAGGACGGATGAGAAAGATGCGATCCTGAAGGCTCTGCCTTCGATGATATCCGATGCCCATGAAGCCATCGAGTTCATCAAGGGGTATCTGGAGGAGCACAAGGAAGAGGTCCTGAAATTCGCACCCATGGAAACAGCCTGCCTGGGCCTGGTAAACGGCGGCTACCTGGAGCTCTATGACGGGGATATCCGCCTGCGCGGGGCGAAGGGGCGCATCATCGACGAATTCGCCGACTGGGATTACCTCGACTACATTGGTGAGCACGTGGAGCCTTGGAGCTACCTGAAGTTCCCCTTCTACAGGCCTCTCGGTTTCCCCCACGGGAGCTACAGGGTCGGCCCGCTTGGCCGGGTCAACGCCTGCGACGACATCTCCACGCCGGAAGCTTCGGCGGAGCTCAAGACTTTCAGGCAGGCAGGCGACGAAGGCATCGTCCACCATCTTCTCTACTACCATTATGCCCGCCTTATCGAGCTTCTCTATGGACTGGAGTGCATCGGCGAACTCCTTGAAGATCCCGACATCACCGGCAGCGATCTGCGGGTCACGTCATCTGGGATCTACCCGGAAGGAATCGGAGTCATCGAGGCACCCAGGGGGACCCTCATCCACCATTACCAGGTGGACGAACAGGGGGCTTTGACCGGAGTCAACCTGATCGTGGCCACTGGGCATAACAATTACGCCATGAACAGGGGCGTTCACGCCATCGCCAGCGAATATATCAAGGGCCCCGACGTGCCGGAAGGCATCATGAACAGGATGGAGCATGTCATTCGCTGCTACGATCCCTGTCTTTCCTGTTCGACCCATGCCGTCGGGAAAATGCCTCTTAAGCTGACAATCTGCGACGCCGAGGGCAGGGAACTGGCGACGCGATTCAAGGAATAGGCGGATCGTGGCTTCAATGCGTGTTCTGGTCCTCGGATACGGCAACCCTGCACGGCAGGATGACGGAGCCGGGCACGTCCTTTCCCGGCTCCTCCTCCGGTCAGTCCGCAAATGCGGCGACCAGGCGGTCCTGTGGAGAGGCCACCAGCTGGTCCCCGAGGCCGTACTCGAGGCCGGTGACGCCGACGTGGCGATATTCTGTGACGCATCGCTCGTTACCCATGAAAAAGGGTATGCACTGGAGCGGGTCGATCCGTCTTCTTCGGGAGGAGACGGCCTCAATATGCATACTTTCGGTCCCGGAAGCGTCATTGCCCTGGCGGAAAAGGTTCTGGGCAGGGTCCCGGAGGGATGGCTTCTTTCTGTGAGCGGTGCTTCTTTCGACTTTTCCGACAGGCTGACGCTCGAGTGCCGGGAAAGGGTCCGCCGAGCCCACAGGGGATTTGTGAGTTTCTGGACGGATTACAGGAATCCGGAGCGTCCTCAAAACAGGGGCTGAAAGAAAGCGGCAAAAGACCATTGACGGAGGATTCGCGACGAGGGCGGGTTTCTTTCCCGCCCTCGCTTTTATCCCCGGGGTCGGACGGTTCGACGCAATACCGTCGCCGGGGGAAGGGCCCCAAATGAACAGGACCCTTCGTCCGCGGTCTTTCTCTTAGACAGAGACAGGGCCGCCGGCTCGAAAGGGCTTTGGAAAAGACACTCCGTTCCCTTCGTGTTTGGACATTGTCGCGTTATAATACATCTTCAAAGTCTCCGGCACGAACAGGGGCCAGAATCGTTGCGGAGGGATACAAAGTGAGCAGGGCCTTTGTAAAAGAAAACGGGGAAGCCGAACAGTTTCGTGAACAGCTTGAGCAGGAAAGAAGACTCGAGGAATGGCTTGCCATTCAGAAGAAGAAACTCTCCGTCCTCGAATCCGGCCGTAAGGCGGGGGAAATGGACCCCAAAAAACGCCTGGAATGGATCGAGGATACGCGGGCTGATATTGAGAAAACCGCAAAAAGGTTGCGCGAACTGAAAAACGCCAGGGAACAAAAGTCGCCATGATGTCGCAGGGAAGAAGCAGGGGTGCTGACGAATGCTGTTTTTCCTGAGGGTCTTGAGATTCCTTCCGCTGCTGCTTTTTCTCCTGATGGTCCTGAAAATCCTGTCGGGCGTTCTCAGGCAGGCCGGAAGCGGGAGGTTCCATCAAGGTTCAGGCGGCGGAAAGAATCAGCGCCGTGAACATGCCGGCACCTCCGGGAAACCCTCTGAACCCTATGAAATCCTTGGCTGCAAGAGAAGCGACAGTAACGATGTCATCAGGAAACGCTACAGGGAACTCGTTGCGAAATATCACCCCGACAAGTTTATCGGGCAGAATCTCGACAAGGAATTCATTGAGCTTGCATCAAGAAAGTTTCAGAGGATTCAGGAAGCCTATGAAAGAATCCGCCGGGAGCGGAACATGCACTGATCGGGGCGTGCTTTTCCCTCTCCGGTCAGGGAACGAGGGAGGGAAAAAGGTCATGATATCAGGCAGGGTAACGTCGGCGGTTCTCGTTCTGGTCTTGCTTGTGTTTGCGGGGAGTGTTTTTGCCGCCGAAACGAAGCTGGAAATATCGGAGGCGGCCAGGGAGGAAATCAAGGGAATGGGGGATGCCGCATACCTTTCGGTCTTTGAACTGGGTTCCGGCTGAGGAAAGTCCCTCGTCGCCCTCGTGCAGGGCGGGGAACCGAAAGACACCCAGGATTTCCATTTTGTCGAAGAGCAGGGGATCAGGCTGTGGATAGACAGGGGGCTTTCCTTTCAAGGGGATGTTGTGCGGCTTGAAAGATACATGTCCACCGGGGGTCCGCTGGTGATCGCCGTCAACGCCCAGGTGAGGTAGGAGAAAAAGAGAGGCGGCTACGGCCGCCTCTCTTCCCGAGGAAAAACCGACAGGTACCTATTCATCGCCGGCATGGTACTTGAAAGACACATTCAGTCGAACGCGGAACTTGTCAACCTTGCCGTCCTTGATCGTTATGTCCTGTTTGACAATTTCTGCGACACGCAGGTCCTGAAGGCTTTTTGACGCCGTTTCCAGGGCTGTCCGCGCGGCCTCTTCCCAGGACGTGTCACTGCATCCTACGAGTTCGATGACCTTGTAGACTCCGCTCATCGGGGAATCCCCTCCTTCCGGCATTCAGGGAGATTATCTGGGCACTGTAGCGTAGTATCAGTATAACGTATGGTCCCTTGGGTCGCAACGGCACGGGACCGCGCAGGCTGGAGGAAAACATGGGAAAATATGTACACAGGCAGAACGGTTGGGGCTTGAGGATTCTTTTGGGCATGACGTTCCTGTTTATCCTATACAGCGGCTGGAGCTCCGCTCCGGAAGGGATGATGCCCTATGGACTTGTCGGTGTTGCCGGAACCCTGGTCGGGATTATTATGGTGTTTTTTACGTCCATGACCGTCCGCGTAACCGATGAGGCCCTTGAAGTCGCCATGGGGCCGGGTCTGATCCGAAAGCGCATCCCCCTTGACCAGATCGAGTCCCTTTCTGTCAAGCCGATTCCCTGGTATTCCATGGGGCTGAAGAAAATAGAGGGCGGCTGGCTCTATTGCGTGGGAACTTCGAGGGGGCTGGAGCTTCTCCTCACGACGGGACGCCGCTACATCGTCGCGACGAATGACCTCGAGGGACTGAAAACCGCCCTCCCTTTTCAGCCGGAACGGTACCGCGAGAGAGAAACGGGCTGAATGTCATGGGGCCGTCTCTCCCTCGCGGATTTCGGCCCGGGCCTTTGCTGTTTTTTCGAGAGCGCTTCCGGTCATCCTCAGAATGAGAACATTTTCCACGGGCTTTGCGCCGAGTTTGTCGTAAAATTCCAGAGCGTCGGTGTTCCAGTCGAGACACCACCACTCGAAGCGGCCGCATCCCTGTTCCAGGGCCATAACCGACAGATGGGAAAGCAGGGCCTTGCCGATCCCGCGCCCACGCCACTCGGGACTGACATAGAGGTCATCCAGGTGAAGGCCGCGTTTGCCCAGCAATGTGGAAAAAGTGGTGTAGAACACGGCGAACCCGACAGGTGTGTCCCCCTGGCATGCAAGTATGACACCTGCGGCGGGATCCTCCCCGAAGAGCTCCCTGCGGAGCCCTTCTTCGTCGGCGACAACGTCGAGCTCTTCGTATTCCGCGAGTTCCCTGATGAAGGTGAGGATGGCGGGGATGTCCCTTTCCGTTGCCTCCCGGATCAGAAAATCCTGGTCAGTCTTTTGGTGTGACACGACCATCAACCCCTTTGCCGGTTGCGGTTTCAAACCGGGCGTCTCTTGCCCTATGATACCTGTGAAAGAGCCTTCGAGTACAGCCACAGGCAATGCTTCGGGAAATTCTCTGTCGGGAGGGAGCATTCAGGCATGCCGGAAAGCCAGGAGTCTCATCACCATCATCACGTGACTGAAGAAAGCCGAATCGGCACGGCTTTTTTGCTCAACGCAGGGTTTACCCTCATCGAATTGGCCGGAGGCCTTTTCGTGGGCAGTTTCGCCATCCTTTCCGACGCCGTCCATGACCTCGGTGACAGCGTCAGCCTGGGCCTTGCATGGTTTCTCCAGAAAGTTTCCCGCAAAGGACGTGACAGCCGTTTTACCTACGGGTACAGGCGCTTCTCTTTGCTCTCCGCTCTGGTGAACGCCATTGTCCTGGTTTCCGGATCTCTTCTTGTTCTCTCAAGGGCCCTGCCAAAGCTTTTTTCGCCAGAAGCACCGAACGTTACGGGAATGTTTTTGCTGGCCCTACTGGGTGTTTCTGTCAATGCCTTTGCCGCGTTCAGGCTTTGGAAAGGGAATTCCATGAACGCGAGGATCGTGGCATGGCATCTTCTGGAAGATGTTCTCGGCTGGATGGCTGTCCTTCTTGTCAGCATCGTGATGGCCTTTCGGCCCTGGTATATCCTGGATCCACTGCTTTCCGTGGCCGTTTCTGCCTTCATCCTCTGGAATGTGGTCAAAAATCTCCGTTCCGTTCTCGAAATCTTCCTCCAGGGAACCCCGGAAAGCGTGGAACTGGAGGATGTAAGGAAGACCCTCACAGAAATCCCGGGTGTCATTTCCGTACACGACCTTCACGTCTGGTCCCTCGACGGCGAGCGGACGATTCTCACGGTGCACCTGGTCCTTCCCCGTGATGCCTCTTCCGGGGATGTCTACGAAGCGAAAAGACTGGCCAAAAAAAAGCTCTCCGGAAGGGGAATCGATCACGCCACGCTGGAAATGGAGCGCAAGGGAGAGCCGTGTGGTCTGGAAAACGATATTGATTGCATGGAAAAGTAAAGCAACTGTGTGATCGTTGTATGCGCAGCATCCTGGTCCGGGGCGGACAGGATGAGATCATTTTCATTTCAGGAGGGTTACACTCATGACCGATCGCGAATATAACGAAACTGATCATGTTCTGGAAGCCGACAGGAGGTACATTCTCCATTCCTGGGCCCGGCAGAAAGGCCTGAAACCTGTCCACGTGGTCAAGGCCGAAGGCGTCAATTTCTGGGATGCCTCGGGCAAACGCTATTACGACATGTCGTCGCAGCTCGTCAATATGAACGTGGGCCACGGCAACAAGAAGATTGCCGATGCCGTAAAGCGTCAGGTTGACA
>JBNGCT010000057.1:0-10590 GCA_049974965.1 Thermovirgaceae bacterium | reverse complement strand
GGGTAAGAAAGAGAAAGGCGCGGGGTTTTACGCTGGTGGAACTGTTGATCGTTATAGTGATAATCGGCATTCTGGCGGGGTCCATGCTTCTGGTCTTCGGGAGCGCCACAGATAAAGCGCGAGCTTCCAAGGTAGTGAGCAACCTAAGGTCTTTGAAAGCGGCCGCATTGATGTGCTATACGGATAATAATGCATGGCCTGCAACGGTTGCGAGTCTCGATGCTTACATGGACAGAGAGGTTGCTACAACGGGAACAGAAGAAACGATTTATTCAGTTCCTAATGATAACACGACAACTCCGTGGTACATCCATGCTAAGCTGCAGGGTCCGGATGCGCGGAAGGGAGTTCAGGAGCGGTTGGACGAGATGTCAACGGAATCCGGATTATATCAAGATGCAGAATGCAGCACGGACTATTCCGTTGGCACAGATGTGTACGTAAGAGTTACAAACTGAAGCTGCTTTTCATTAAATGCATAGAGCAGTGTGAGATATTTTAAACGCTGCTCTATGCAACCAAAAAGGGTAAAAAATTCGAGAACGATCCAAAGTATATTATTAAGGAGTAGAAATCAATGGCCCTTTTCGGCAAGGGCAACAAAATGGCTGGATTAGCATTAAGTGCGGGGAGCTTACGATACATCGAGCTCGAAGGTCGTGCTGGCGATCTCTCGGTCGCCCGCAGCGGCGAAGTGCCCATCGAGGGTTCGGCCATCGACCAGGAGATGATCTCAGACACGAGGAGCCTTGAAGACCACCTGATGACCCTCAAAAGCTTCATCGGGGGGAACTGGGCTCAGGGCGTCGTGTTGGGCATGCCTTCAAGGGAGGTTCTCATGCGCATCGTGGAGATGCCGGCCATGGAGAAGGAGGATGCCCGGGAGGCCCTCAAGTGGGATTTCGAAAAGTACTTCCCCTTCCCCTACGGCGAGGCTGTCTTCGACCTCTCGGTAGTGGACACGCCGGGCGAGCCTGACCTCACCACGTCGCGGTTTCTCGTGGCGGCGGCCCGGCTCCGCGCGGTGGAAAACCTTCTGGAGATGGCCAAGCGTGTGGGACTCAGGATCGACGCCATCGAGCCGCTCAACGTCCCACTTTACCGTTGTGTCAAGGGCCCCGGCGAGAGCGGCCCGCTCACGGGGACCATGGTGGTCTACGTGGGGAAGACGAGCTCCCAGATCATCGTCGGATTCGGCGACAACGGGATCCTCTACAGGACCCTCCTGGTCGGCGGAGAGGGACAGCAGGCAAAGGAGGAACCCTATGCCGCCGTGACCCGGGAGGTTTCCTCCACGTTCACGTACCTTGGGAGCCAGTTCAGGGAACTTCGCGTGGACGAGGTGATCCTCTGCGGCGACTACGCCGGGGACCGCGACCTTACGGAGAGTGTGGCGGGCGTTTCTGCCGCGCCGGTCCTTGTCTCAGACCCCTGGGGCGCCTGGGGCATAAAGGGCGCGCCCGATGACCGTACCGGGTGGGAGCCGACGGTTGGACTGGCTGTGAGGGATCTGTTATGAGGGTGAAGCTGGATCTCAGACCGGCGCATTACGTGGAGACGTCACACAAGCGTGTCGACTGGGCGCGTATCGTTGCCGCCGTGCTCGTGTTGTCCTTTCTTCTCGTGGCAGGGCTGACCTTCGGGTACGGGCTGGTGGTGAGCCGGGCCATGAAGGCCGAGAGGGTGGCTTTGCAGGACCGGATCCAGCAGCTTCAGCTCCAGAATGTAAAACTCGGAAAGGAACTGGACCGCCTCGGGGCTGCTGAAGAGGATTATCGCAGAGCTTTGGGGCTTTTGCAGCAGGAACTTCCTTCGCTTGAGTTTCTGACCGTCCTTGAACGGGCCCTGCCTCCCACGGTTTGGCTCGAGACGGCGTCGGTGAACAAGGGGAAGGTGTCCATGACGGGCAACGCCTTCACCGAAAACGACGTGGTCGACTTCGGGCGGGCGCTCATGGAGGCCGATGTGGTGGCGGCCGTGGGCTTTCCCGTCACCAGCCGCGTGACCCGGGAGGGCGAAAGCGTCATCCGCTTCAGCCTCGACGTCCAGATCAAGGGCCTCATGGAGCTTCATGCCGAATCCGTGGGTGAGGAGGCGACGCCCTGATGAAGCTGCCGAGAAAGCGGGTTGTCCTGTCACTTTTCCTGTTTCTTTTTTTCGTCCTTCTCGTGGGGGGCGAAGTGCTCTTTTCAAGGGAAATCATCAGGGAACGAGGGCGGATCGATGAACTCAGGACCCGTGAGGCGATCCTCGAAAGCGACGTCCGCGACAAGACGCGTCTCATCCAGGCCTACAAGGACACCCTTGAGGCGATAGAACAGTACGAGGTGGACCTTCCGGCCAACGAGGTGGCCTTTTTCTCCGCCGTTGAGCGGGAACTTGCCAAAAACGGTGTCCAGGTCAACAGCATCAAGCCGGCAAAGGCCGTGAAAGGTTCCCGTGGCGTGGAGGTTGATTTCATCGGTCCCTATTATGCCGTTTTGAATGTCATGGCCGACTGGCGGAGCATGGGCGTGGCTGTGAGGATGGCCTCCGTCTCTTTGTCCAGGGACCAGCGTGAAGGGCTTGTAAAGGGCAAGGTCGTGCTTGAAACGGTGCTTGCCGGGGAGGGGGCGTGACCATGGCTTCCCAGGATGGATGGTTTGCCACGGCCGGTGAGCTTTGGGACGACCTGGTGCACAGCGACAAGGTCCCCCGTCTTGTGCGGGTTCTCATTGTGCTTCTGCTTCTGGCCGCCACGATCTGGTCCGGGTATCTTCTCAAGGAAATGGTGAAGCTCGTTCGGGAGGAGAAGGTCCCTCAGGTCCCCGAAAGTCAGACGGTGGAACAGGAAATCGACCGCCTGCAAGGCGTGGTGGAAAGCTTTGAAAGCGCAGTCATGGCCAGGTCCGGAAGCACGCAGCTGTCGGTTCTGGCCGCGACGATCTCGAGAAAGCCCTTCGTCCCGCCGCCGCCGCCGGAGATGGAACCGCCGAAAGATGCGGCAGCTCTGGCCAGGGAGCAGCTCGAACCGCCGCCCTATGTGGAAGTCCGCGCCATCATGGTCAAGGGCCCGGATGCGGTTGCGGTGCTTGATATCGAAGGGGAAGGAAACGGGATCGTCGTGAAAAAGGGAGGAACCTTCGGGAATGGAAAAGGACGGATTGTCCGGATTACTGCAGAGAAGGTGGTGTTCACATGGGCCGGCCAGAGCGTCGAATCGGCAACAGGCATGTAGCAAAAGGCGGCACCCCAGGCAGTATGACGGGACTGTCCGTTCTTGTTGCAGCGGCTTTTTTGTTTATGGCAGCGGTATTTCCCGTGGGGACCGCCCTCGGGCAGACCGAGCGGCCGGAACCCGGTCTTGCCGATGCGGGGCCGACGATCAACGGGATGACGGTCCAGCAGGCCGGCGGAAGGCTGGCCGTGGTGGAACTCAGGGGAATTTTGCTGCCGGCACCGGAAATCCTTGCAACCGACAGCGACAGGCTCGTTCTCCTTTTTGCCGACACGGTTCTTCCATCCGGGTACTGGGAGAAGGTCTACAACATCCCCCTGGTGAAAAAGATCGAGCTGAGCCAGGAAATCCAGGGCGTGAAAATGACCGTCCTGGGGAACATGAGGCTTCATTTGAAAAACGTCCTTGGTGAAGTTCCCGCCAACAGGCTCCAGCTTCACGTCGCCGTGCCCGCGCAGGAGCCGGAGGAACGAGTCATGGAGCAGATCGATGCCCATGGCGGCTCGAAGCATGATCCAATGCGGATCACGGAGCCCGTGTCCCTCGAACTTCGCGACTCCGACCTGCGGGATGTTTTCCGAATGCTGGGGGCCATGATGAACCTGAACGTGCTGGTCGACCCGTCGGTGCCTCCGGAACCGGTGACGATAACCCTCAGGGAGGTTCCCCTGAACGAGGCCTTCAGGTATCTCATGCGGATGTACGACGTCACCTATGCCGTAATGGGGAAGACGGTCATTTTCGGCAAGGAGGCGAACCTGGCGCGGACGCTGGGGACGCAAAAGACGAAGAGCTTCCATATCGCCTATGCCGACCCGAAGCAGATCCCCGCGCTTCTTCAGAGCATAACGGGTGTGACGAGTTATGTCGTGGATGAACGACTCCGGACTGTCTACGTGACGGCTTCGGAGGCGAAGCTGTACGAGGTGGAACAGACCCTTGACCGGATCGACCACCCGGGCAGGCAGGTGCTGTTGCAGGCGCGCATCATCGAGGTCACCGACGACGGGCAGGACGAGGTCGAGGCCCTGGTGAACGCGGTATATGACCAGTGGTGGGCCGCCTTCGGGGCTTCAGGTGGACGCTTTGGGTACTACGACGACAATGTCAATACAGAGGACACGCCCTACGACCCATCCGTCGATCCTGAGAACCGTTCCATCACACTGCCCGGAGGGCTGGAGTTCCCGGATATTTCCTCGGGGGCCCTCCGCGTCCTGGACGCCGGGCTGCGCGCCCTGGAGAGCAAGTCTCTGGCGAATGTACTGGCCAGTCCGTCGGTGGTGACCGTCGACGGTCTGCCGGCGGAAGTCAAGCTTACCCAGAACTATGTGTACCAGTCAGGGCTGGATGAAAACGGCAACCCCCAGTTCGAGACGGAGGAAGCGGGGCCGACGCTCAGCTTCACGCCCACCATCGGACGTGCCGAGGTGGTGACCATCGACATGGATGTTTCCACGGGGCAGATCCTCGAGTTCCGGAAAAGCGGCCAGTCGGAGGTTCCCGTTACGAGCACCAGGGATGTGACGACCACCGTCAGGGTGCGAAACGGCGAACCTTTCGTCGTGGGAGGGCTTTTCAGCGAGCAGAAAAACAGATCGGTGACGAAAATCCCGATAATCAGCGAGATCCCCATTCTGGGAGAGCTCTTCAAGATCAGGAACGAAAGTACCACCGAAACGGAAGTCGTCATCGTCGTGGTTCCCTACATCCTGGATGTGCCCACGGAACCGGTAAAGGCCTCAAACTGAGCCGCAGGGTGGCGGGCCGGGCGCGGGAAACGCCCGGCTCGTTTTCATGACGGGCCGCTGTCGTGTAGAATACACATGTCATCCAAGAAAAAAATCGGGAGGATCGTACATGGCAACCGTTGTTGACACCGGCAATTTCCATTCAGGCATGAAAATCCGGTGGCAGGACGACATCTGGGAGATCGTCGACTGCCAGCACCACAAGATGGGGCGCGGAGGCGCCATTGTCAGGACCAAGCTGAAGAACCTCGAATCGGGGTCTATCATTGAAAACTCTTTCAGGTCCGGGGAACGTTTCGAACGGATCATTTTTGACGAGAAACCCGCACAGTTCCTCTACCAGGAGGGCGAAAACTACGTCTTTATGGACATGGGCAACTACGACCAGATTTACATTCACAAGGATATCCTCGGGGGCGCCGTGTCCTACCTGACGGACAATCTCGACGTGAACCTGGAGATGTTCGAAGGGCGCGTCATGGGGATTGAACTTCCCAAAAGCGTCGCCCTGAC
Organism: Thermovirgaceae bacterium; assembly: GCA_049974965.1. Taxonomy (GTDB): domain Bacteria; phylum Synergistota; class Synergistia; order Synergistales; family Thermovirgaceae; genus UBA1876. The sequence goes on along the minus strand of JBNGCT010000057.1, from coordinate 5,109 downwards.
CGTTGTGGAAACCCAGCCGGGATACAAGGGTGATACCGTCTCCGGCGGGGGCAAGCCGGCCACTCTCGAGACGGGACTCACCCTTTCGGTGCCCATGTTTATCGAGGTGGGGGACGTGGTCCTCGTCGATACGAGGACCGACGAATATATCGAGAGGGCGAAACACTAGCCGGGGAGGGTGTCATGAAGGCTCGCGAGAGGATAGCGTATCTGGACGGCCTCATCGAGGGGCTGAGTCCCGAGGGACAGGAGCAGCGCAGGGTTTACGAGGGGATCATCCAGGCCCTCAAGGCGCTCGCCGACGAGATTGACGAGCAGGCGGAAATCATTGACGAACAACAGGATTTCATCGAGGAGATCTCCGACTACTGCGAACAGCTCGAAGCCGACATGACGGAACTTGAACAAACACCATGGGAGTTTGAAGGCGATGAGGACGAGGAGGATTTCAACTCCGCAACCTGTCCGGAATGTGGTCACGTCTTCTTTTTCGAACCGGGGGCCTATGAAGAGGGTGAAGCCCTCGAATGCCCGGCCTGCGGGTTTTGCATGACAGGACCTGAAGACGTGGCGGAACACCCGTGAAAGGAGGAGTCAAGAAGATGAGTGCGGCAAAGAAAAAACCTGAAGATGAGAACATCGGAGAGCAGCTCCAGGAAAAGGAACTCCCCCAGGGGGAAGAACATGTCGAGGAAAAGACCGAGGAGAACGTTGCAGAGGGCTTTCCTGAGCCCGAGGAAAAGGCCGGCAACGAAATAGAGACGGCGGCGGGGACAGTCCGCATCGCCGAGGAAGTCATCGCCCAGATTGCGACACAGGCGCTCCTCAAGATCGAGGGCGTCCAGCCGGCGAGCCCGGGGCTTGTGGCGAACCTCAGACTCGGGAAAAAAGCTTCCGGGGGGGTTCGGATAGCTATCGAGGAAGGAACGCCGCCGGCGGTATCCGTGGAAGCCTATGTCACTGTTCAGTACGGCCTGCGTATTCCAGATGTGGCGTGGGACGTTCAGGAATCCATCAAAAAGACCCTTGAACAATATACCGGCTACGTGGTCAAATCGGTGAATGTCTACGTCCAGGGCATTTTCTTCGAGCAGGAACAGGTTCAGGAGAAGGGCGGACCAGAGGGCCAGGAAACGGAAGCGGGAGAACCGGACCAGGGCTGATCCCGGGACATCTCTGGGCCGGTTCCCGGGGGACCGGCCCTTCTTTTTGCGGGGTGTTACAGATGTTTTTTTACTGGAAAACAGGACCTGAAGGTGAGTTATGGATTTCCCGCGCCGCCCTGAAAGATGGCCTCAGGAATGTCCTTCCCGGGGAATTCGAATGTGCCGATGTTTCCTTTTCTGGCATCGATTCCGAGGTGACACTGGCCATCGTTGCCCGCAATCACTCGGATGAAAGCAAACGGGAATCCCTGGCGGAGGATCTACGCGAGGTTTTCCAGCCCCTAGGAATTGACAAGGTCCGCGTCAACTGGGCCAGGCAGGCTTCGCTGTCGGAGCATCCGGCAATGAAGACGGTCCTGGAATCCTGGGTTTTGAATCCGCTCGTGTGGGGGCTTTCCGTCGGCGGACTGGCGGTTGTCTTCCAGCTGGGCGCCGGAGGGACCCTGGTGGCCCTGTTATGGGGGGGGCTGGGATTTCTGGTTTCGTCGCTGTTCTTGCTGGCTCGGGGCAGGGAAATTCTTCATTCCGTGACGAAGTTCTTTCGGAAAAAGGGCTAGAACCGGAGTGTGTGTTCCTTGAAAAGGGGCTTGCTGCCGCAGAAACGGCGACGGTCGCGTGAAATAGCCCTGCAGGTGTTGTATTCGCTGGACCTCCGTGATGATACGACCGTCGAGGAGGCCATATCCCTCTTTCCGTTTTCGGATGAGGACCCTGAAGTCGTCAGGTACGCCCTGGTGCTGATCCGGGGTGTCGTCGAGAGAAACATCGACATCGACCGCCTGCTGCGGACGCACATTACCGGATGGCGTCCGGAGCGGATGGTCGTGGTCGATCGTGTCGCCATACGGCTTGCCCTTTACGAAGGCGTCGTCATGGGTCGGATTCCCCTTGCCGTTGCCATATCCGAGGCGGTGGAGCTCGCAAAGCGTTTCGGGACCGAGGAATCGGGCCGTTTTGTCAACGGCGTCCTGGGAAGAATCGTCCGGGGGCTTGAAGATGATACCAACCCTTGACGTCGACGAAGTCACACGCCGGATCACGTCCATCTTCGAATCTGACGGGCTCCTGCAGTCCGTGAGGATCCAGGGGGAAATCCTTGATTTCAAGAGGCACACATCGGGGCATGTCTATTTCGGCCTTACCGGCAGGGAAAGCCGAATCTCCTGTGTGCTTTTCAGGTCTGATGCGGCAAGAATCCCCAAATGGCCCCAAAAAGGTGACGAGGTTTACGCGGAGGGTCGCGTTTCGGTCTACGCAGCAAGGGGAGTCTATCAGCTTTATGCCAGAAAGCTTCTGCCTATCGGGCAGGGGGCGAAAGCGCGTGCCAGGGAGGAACTCCGCGCACGGCTGGAGGCGGAGGGACTTTTTGAACCGAGGCTCAAGCGGCCCCTGCCGGAATATCCCCTTCGTGCCGCGGTTGTGACGTCGCCCACGGGAGCGGCCGTCAGGGACATTGTCAAGGTTTCGTCGGCCCGTTTCCCGCAATGCGGGCTCGTCATCGTCCCGACGCAGGTCCAGGGGGCCGAGGCGCCGAGACTTATCGCCAGGGCCCTGAGAAGGGTCCGGTACATCGAGGGGGTTGACGTGGTACTTCTGGCAAGAGGCGGAGGAAGCCGCGACGACCTCAACCCCTTCGACGAAGAGGATGTCGTCAGGGCTGTCCGGCTTTGTCCCGTCCCGGTGGTGACCGGTCTCGGGCACGAAATCGACACGACCCTTGCCGACCTCGCCGCCGATGCGACGGCGGCAACGCCTTCGGCGGCCGCCGAACGGGCCTTTCCGGACAAAAATACGCTGAAAGAACGTGTCGGCACATTGAAAAGATCGGCGGCAAATTCGGTTCAAAAGAGGCTTGAACGCCTGGAGGCGGAGGTTTTACAGAACCGGTCGGCTGTCGTTTCCCTGACCGTGAACCGCCACTGCCGGAAGGCGTCATCGGAGCTCGCCTCTTTTGAAAAGGACTTGCAACGCAGCCTCCGCCATTCCCACTCCCTCTGGGCATCCCGGCTCGAACAGCACAGCCACGCTCTTGACGTTCTCTCGCCACTTAAGGTTCTGGCAAGAGGATACGCCTCCTGCGTCACCAGGGAAGGGGACCTTCTGGTGAGCGTCGGCCAAATCGGGCGGGGAGATCCTTTCCGGGTCCAGCTCAAAGACGGCGACCTTGATGCCAGGGTGACGGAGGGAAAACCCGTGGATCGCCCAAAAGCGGGGAAGGACAACCATGGTGCCTGAAGCGGTTTTATGGAAAGGCGACCACCTCGAGATACTGGATCAGAGGAAACTCCCGAAAGAGGTTTCCTTCCTTCGGTGTTCTTCCTTGGAGGAGGCGGCCCAGGCCATAGAGACTTTGGCCGTCAGGGGGGCTCCGGCGATCGGGATCGTAGCGGCCTACGGCATGGTGCTGGCGGCCCCGAAAAACGAACAGGAGCTGAAGCAGGCGTGTGAGCGTCTTGAAAGGACCCGTCCGACGGCGGTGAATCTCTTCTGGGCCCTCAAGCGGATGCAAAAATGCGCCGGCAAAAAGGGGTTTTCCCGTGACGCCCTTCTCGAGGAAGCGCAGGCCCTCCACCGGGAGGACATCGAGACGAACCGGTGTATCGGATTTTGGGGCCAGACGCTTCTTGCGCAGGAATCCGTTGTCATGACCCATTGCAATGCCGGGGCGCTGGCCACTGGAGGGTACGGAACCGCCCTGGGTGTCATCAGGGCGGCCAGGGAGCAGGGAAAAAGCATTTCCGTTTTTGCCTGTGAAGCCCGCCCCGTTCTGCAGGGCGCCCGGCTGACGGCCTGGGAGCTTGCCGCGGACGGATTCGACGTGACGCTGATTTGCGACAGCGCCGCCGCCTGGGTAATGAAAACTGCCCCACCCGATGCCGTGGTGGTCGGGGCCGACAGGATCGCAGCCAACGGCGACACGGCGAACAAGATCGGTACCTATGCCCTTGCCCTGGCGGCAAGGCGGCACGGGATTCCCTTTTACGTGGCAGCGCCGTTGAGCACCTTTGACCCTGCCTGTGCCGGCGGTGACGAGATCCCCATCGAAACCCGCGATGCCGAAGAGGTCCGCCGATTGCCGGGAAACGGGCGGGTGCCCGAGGAGATCCGGGTGTACAATCCTGCCTTCGACGTGACCCCGGCATCGATGATAACGGCTTTTTTCACGGAAACAGGGGTGCTGAAACCGCCCTACGGTGCGTCGATACGCCGTTGTCTGGAACACTCGGCGGTCGGTCGAAAGGACGAAATGAAAGGAGAAAATCCATGACCGGTTACAGCATCGCAGACCCTGGACTCGCCGAAGGCGGGATGAACAAGATCGAATGGGCCCTGCAGTTCATGCCAGTACTGCAGCACTTCGGCGATGAATATCTCGAATCGAGGCCCCTGCAGGGGATGCGGATCGCCGCCTGCCTGCACCTGGAGGCCAAGACCGCCTGCCTTCTGGCCGCGTTGCGGCGGCTCGGCGCTGAAGTATCCGCCGCGGGCAGCAACCCCCTCTCGACCCAGGACGATGTCTGTGCGGCCCTGGTCCGGCTTGGAGTGCACGTTTTCAGCCAACGCGGGATGAGTGACGAAAAATATTTCGAAAACCTCGGAAGCGCCCTGGATATCGGACCGCAGATCGTCATCGACGACGGGGCAGACATGATCGCCATGCTGCATTCCACTCGACGGGAGCTTCTGGGCGACATCAGGGGCGGGGCCGAGGAAACCACCACGGGGATCACCCGCCTGCGGGCCATGGAAGCCGAGGGGAGCCTGGCTTTTCCCGTGATCGCCGTGAACGACGCCTCGAGCAAGTACCTTTTCGACAACCGCTACGGGACCGGGCAGTCCGTCATGGATGGACTCATGCGGACCACGAACGCCCTGATCGCCGGGAAAAACGTTGTTGTCTCAGGATACGGCTGGTGCGGCAGGGGTGTGGCCATGCGGGCCG